>NZ_CALLJH010000033.1:0-113410 GCF_938091255.1 uncultured Chloroflexus sp. | reverse complement strand
AAACCGGATCAGACGCGATCGTTCGGGGTAGGTTCGTTCGGCCACCTGCATGAGAATTTCCCACTCGCTGCGTGCTTCGCCGGGAGGCGGCGTAATGAACGGCGAGAAGATAATCTCGCGCTCGGTAGAGGTTTCAGTACCGCCATCGCGCTGCTCGTAGCGCGTCGCTGCCGGCAGCAGGATCACGGTGTCGGCGGGATCAACTAGCATTTGGCTGGTTAGGACAATATCTTGATGGACGCGCAGCGCCGGACGGCTCAGCGCAGCGCGAATGTACTCAGGATCGGGCATGGTATCGAGGAAATTGCCTCCTACGGCGTAGAACACATCAAGCGCACCATCGTAAGCAGCATCGAGCATCTCGCCGCAACTGAGCCCCTTCCAATCCGGCACGGCAAAGCCCCACTGCCTGCCCAGCCAGCGCGCTTGCGCGGTATTCACCGGTCTCCCGCCGGGGAAAGCCGTCGCCAGACACCCCATCTCGCCACCACCTTGCACGCCGCTATGACCACGGATCGGCATCACCCCGCAGTATTCTCGGCCAATAAAACCACGGGCAAGCGCCAAATTGAGAATTGCTTTGACATTCTCGACCCCATACTCGTGCTGCGTAATACCCATACTCCACACGAACACCGCACTCTTGGCCTGTGCCAATACCTCGGCAAGGGTCAGCATCTCGGCGCGGGTGCTGCCGCTCGCCTGTTCCAATTCCTCCCAAGACTGCCCGGCCAGCGCGATCTGCACATCGGCAAAGCCGCAGGTATGGGCGTCAATAAAGGAACGGTCAATCCAATTTCGCTCGATCAGATGCTTGAGCACGCCGTTGAGAAAAGCGATGTCGCCACCGGTGTGAATCTGGAAGAAGCGGTCGGCGAGGCGGGTGCCGAACAGCGCGCTCTCGAATACACTCGGTACCCAATAGCGTTCGAGACCCGGTTCGCGGTAGGGGTTGATGACGAAAATGCGGGTGCCGTGCTGCTTGGCGTAATAGAGATACTTGGTCGTCACCGGCTGATTGTTGGGCGCATCGCTGCCGATAAAGAGCAGCACATCGCTGCCAATCCAGTCGCGGTAGCTACAGGTCGAAGCAGCTACACCGAGGACCTGCTTCATTGCGGTCGTGCTCGGTGCGTGGCAGAGACGGGCAGCGTTATCGATGTTATTGGTGCCGAGAAAGCGGGCCACCTTTTGGGCCACATAGTAAGTCTCGTTGGTGATGCCGCGTGAAGTGAGATAAAACGCGATCCGGCGCGGATCAGCAGTGCGCAGGCACGCGGCAATCTCGTTCAGCGCTGCGTCCCACGTCATTCGGCGAAAGCCAGCCTCACCACGCCGGCGGATCATAGGGTAGGGCAAGCGGCCAAGCGCACGCAATTCACGCCCGCTCAGATCGCGCAGCGCCGTAACATCCTCTAGCCGACGCACATCGAGCGGCGGCATCGTATTGAGGCGCAACAGGTTCAGTCGTACCGTACAGAGATGCACACCTTTCATGGTGAAATCGCGCAGACCGGCGGTACCCAACGCGCACCCATCGCAGACACCCTCGTTTAAAATCCGCCACGCCTTGCCGAGACTGTCGCGATTTTCCCACACGGTGCGCGCCATTTCCCAATAATGGTTTGGCTTGACCTGCCCAAGCCCATTGGGTACGAGACTTACCCACGTCGCCGGATTCCAGCCCCGTCGTTTCATGCTGCCTCCTCGCCGGTTGGTTCGATTGGGGGATGCTTTTTTATTGTACCAGCAAATGTGCAAGGCAGGAGTGATTCATGGTGTATAGGACAAGGATTGGGCCGGATGCACACCAACTGCGCCAACCATACCAATCCGACTCACCTGTGGGTATCCGGTTTCCCCATAGTCATACCCCATCGCGCCCAACACCCTTAGAATCCGATACAATAATGACTCTCCATAACCGTCTTCCATCAAGGCAGGATCACGTGACCGGCGACCCAAACAGCAACACCCATCAATGATCTCGTTCCGGTTGTGGCAGCATTACAACAACCGTTGGGCCACAACCTGATCGGGATGGCCTTGTTCGGCTTACGAGCGTGGGATGATGCCCGGCCCGCAAGCGATTGAGATCTGTTGCTCATCGCGGAACATCTGCCAACATCGTTATAGGAGCGCCACCAATATCTGCTTGCGTGCTTGCCGGCGGCGTGGCGCGGAAGAGCGACCGTGATAGTCAAAACGCCTGCCGAATTCACTCCCTATCTTGCACCGCTGTATCTCGACATCGCGCTCGATGACATTGTGCTCTACGAACGTGACGGTTGGCTCACATTGCGCTTTGCCGCCATCCGTACACTCCTCGACCAGCACGGTCTTTACCGGATCCAACGTGGGCGTGATCTGATTTGGGAATGGCGCGAATTCCTCGATTTTGGCTGGGAATTGAACTAGGAGATGATCTTAAGATCGATCAGCAAATACTGACCTAAACTCATGAACACACCCATCACCGATCCCATCCAAGCACGCTGCGCATTGCTGGAAGCGGAATTGGCTTGCTACGTCGAGCTGCTACGCGAGCACTATCACCCCGAACAGATCAACGTTCCCTTGATCACATCCACGAGGTGCTGTTGTTACTACCTCCGCGCCTTGGGGTTAATATTGTGGTCTACACGCCGCACGAATTTGCGACGATGAAAGTATCGAAGCTGATAAGGAAAGGTGCTCTATGAGCGCTCCTGAACAATGGCTAGCTTCTGCGCGCGATGATGTGCGCGTCGCCCGGCTTGCCTGCGTGAAGGCATCTCTAATCAGGTTTGTTTTCATTGCCCGCAGTGCGTTAAAACGTCACTCGAAGCGTTGATCGTGCATCAAGGCCTTGTGCCGTACCGTATTCACAAGTTGTCTGATCTGCCCAGTCAAGTCAATGCTGCGCCACGAGCCGCGATAGCAACGACTCGCTATCCGGGTTTCACCCCTGATGTATCCCAATCGCTGCCCAATCAACGTGATGCCGAGGAAGCACTTGCGATCGCTCAGCACGTCTCGGCATACGTTACAGATCTGGTTGCGGCATAACCCCCCTAGACAAGCCCCCCGATCTTCGTGTAGACTAGAAAAGAGGGAGGTTGTATGCACGTCCAGCCCGAACCAATTTTGGTCATTGCCGCACACGCTGACGACATCGAGTTTGCCGCCGCTGGGACGATTGCCGGCTGGGTGGCGTCTGGACATCCGGTGATCTACTGTATTGTTACCGATGGATCGGCCGGCTCTAACGAGCCGGGGATCGATCTGGTGGCATTGGCGGCGCGCCGGCAGGATGAGCAGCGAGCAGCAGCAACCGTGCTGGGTGTTCATGATGTGCGTTTCCTCGGCTATCGTGACGGCGTGTTACAGCCAACCCTTGAACTGCGGCGCGAGTTGACTCGTCTCATCCGTGAGATTCGCCCCTTCCGCGTGCTCTGCCAAGACCCAACCTTGATCTTTGCCGGCAGCACGTACATCAATCACCCCGATCATCGGGCCGCTGGCGAAGCGGCAATTTACGCTGTCTTCCCTAGCGCTGAAACCCGTCCTATCTTCCCGGAATTGCTCGCCGAAGGCTACGAGCCGCATAAAGTGCGCGAACTCTATCTGATGTTCCCGCCGGCCCCTGATCTTTACCTCGATATCAGCGATCGGATCGAGCAGAAGATCGAGAGCCTGCTCTGCCACCGCTCGCAACTTGGCCCCGAGGTCGCCGAGTGGGTGCGCAAGTGGGATGCCGAGAACGGCGCCAAGATCGGTACGGCTTACGCCGAAGCCTTCCGGGTGATGCGTCTGGTCGATAATTAGCCCCGCGATACGCAAACCACTGTTCACGGGCAGCGTCGAGCTGTTCCCCGCTGGTTTCGTATACGCGCTGGATGAGTGTTTATAGCGCCGGCCCGTCCGGCTAGAAAGGCACTCCATTGGCAGATTGATACCCGTGAGGTGTGCGTGTGTCAGGGCCACGCGCATCTCAGTTGCACCAGTCGGTGCGTCGCCCTGTTCTCGTGTCCGCGCCAGCGTCGGGGCACGTGCCTACGATGTGGTTTCCCTTCTAGCCTGCTGCGGCGTCGCAGTCGCGCAATGCGCGTTGGAGACCACGGTAGCGGACGTAGTTAGTGAGGTTATATGAGTACTTTGACGAACAATCGCTTACAGGCCCTTAGTGACAACGCTTGGCTGCACTTCTTCCAAATGGGCCACTTCTCCAGTACCGACGCGCGACCCACGGTGCTCGTGCGAGGTGAAGGGTCGCGCGTATGGGATCAAGACGGCAATGAGTACATCGATGGACTCTCCGGTCTGTTTACGGTCAATGTCGGTTATGGTCGCCGTGAAATTATCGAGGCGATCAGTGCTCAACTGAGCGAGATAGCATACGTTAGTCCCTTTAGCTTCCCCAGTTTGCCATTAATCGATCTGTCAGCACGGCTGGCGGCCATCAGCCCGACCGGCCCCCGCTCGCGCGTCTTCCTGACGACCGGCGGTTCAGATGCGGTTGAGACAGCGCTGAAACTCGCCAAGGCATATCAGCGCCGACGTGGTTTTGCCGACCGCACCAAGATTATTGCCCGCCGCGTGAGCTACCACGGCACCTCGATGGGGGCGCTCTCGGTTAATGGCGTGACCTCGATCCGCAACGGTTTTGGGCCACTAGTGCCGGGTGCGCGCCACGTGCCGCTTCCCTACCGCTACCGCTGCGACTACTGCGCCCTGCACAGTGCTTGCCATGGCGTCTGTGTTGATGAGGTCGAGCGCTTGATCGAGTTTGAAGGGCCAGAAACTATCGCTGCCATCATCATGGAGCCGGTGCAGAATAGCGGTGGCGCGATTGTCTCGCCCCCCGGCTACCTCCAGCGTATCCGCCAGATTTGCGATCACTATGGGATTGTGATGATTGTCGATGAGGTGATCTGCGGTTTTGGTCGCGTTGGCGACTGGTTCGGTTCGACAGCAATGGGAGTCAACCCCGACATCATCACAACCGCGAAAGCGATGACCAGCGGCTACGCACCGCTCGGCGCAGCGATTGTGCGTGATACGATCGCCGATGTGTTTGTGTCTGACAACGACGCCGACAAGTTCATGCACGGCATTACCTTCGGTGGGCACGCCGCCAGTTGCGCCGCTGCACTCGCCAACCTTGACATTATCGAACGCGAGCATCTGCTTGAGCGGAGCCGCGATATGGGCGCCTACCTGATGCGCGAACTTGAAACGGCAGTCGGTAATCATCCTAACGTCGGTGAGGTGCGCGGGATGGGGATGTTTATGGCGGTCGAGCTGGTGCGTGACCGCGCGACCCGCGAATCGTTGGCCGAAGAGCGGTTGATGGTCTGGCTGAGCGACCAGTTGAAGCAGCGCGGTTTGATCTGTCGCGCCGATGACCGGCTTGAGCCGGTGATCCAACTGGCCCCGCCGCTGATCCTGACCCGCGAAGAGGCTGATCGTTGCGTCAGCATTGTTGCCGAAGCGGTGCATGCATTGGGTCGTAAGCTGGGCAGCACCCCCGCCGTGTTTGCCATTCATCCGCCGGTTGAAGCGAAAACCGCGGTAGCGGCAGATTAAACGGTTCGCAACGGTGAATAGTATGCTACACGCGGCGGCGCCAGACGTACCGTCGCGTGTGCCCTACAGTCGTGAGCTGAGCAGCCCTCTTGTTGACAATCTATCCGCTGGCTCACACGACAGCGGCGGTTCGCGGCGGTGCCAGAAGAACCGCCGCGCAGGGTCTCCGTTATCGGTTGACGAGCGGTACGTACAACTGAGACAGCCCAAGCTGCACCAGCATCGGGAATCCACGGTAGGGGAAATCACCAAGACCCAACTGGCCGGTTTCATTGTCACCCCAGCATACGGCACGACCGTCTGCCAACAGCGCGCATGAATGACTATTGCCGGCAGTCAGAGCGGTTACTTGACCGGTAATCCCCGTTACTGTCACCGGCTCGCTGCTGGTTGTTGGTGCATTAACACCGAGCTGACCGGCATCATTGTTTCCCCAACACTTTACCTGATGATCGACCGTGAGCGCACAGGTATGGTCGTTGCCCGCCGCTAGCGCGACTACACCCGTACTTAAACCATTTACAGCAACCGGTGCTGTGCGATCCGTTGTGGTGCCGTCACCGAGCTGACCGCTCCTATTCGCCCCCCAACACACCACCCCACCTGTTGCAGTGACAGCACAGGTGTGCGCACCACCGGCCGCAATTGCGCGCACATCGGTGAGGTTAGCGACCCGCATCGGCATCTTGTCACTACTGAACTCAGCACTCGTGCCATTTGCCCAACAATACACACTACCATCAGCGGCTAAGGCACAGGTCTGAAACCCACCGGCAGTAATCGCGCGCACATCACGTGGCAGACCAGCAATCACAGTCGGTGTAGCACCCCACTGATGCCCCCAGCAGACTACGTCGCCGTTCTGCTTAAGCGCACAGGTGTGCTGCTCACCGGCAGTGATTGCGCTCACGCCTGACGACAGATTCGTCACCGGTAGCGGATCACTGCGCCGGCCAGAGGAATTGCCGGCCTGCCCATAATAATTGCCACCCCAACAGACGACACCACCGGCACTCGTCAGGGCGCACGTATGGCTATTGCCGGCATCGATTGCCGTCACCCCTGACAGCGTTTCGACTTCCGTCGGCACCCCACGTGCGGTAAACATCGTATCGCAGAGATTTTTATCGTACTTTGCCCCCCAGCATAGCACTCGACCATCGGCAGCGAGGGCACAGGTATGCGAATGCCCTGCGGTGATTGCTTGTACCCCACTCGGCACTGATGCACTGTACCGCGCAGTGGTGCTCTGCAGAACTCTGCCATCACCTAGTTGGCCCTCCAAATTGCGCCCCCAACATAACACGCCGCCACTCGCCATCAACGCACAGGTATGGTTATACCCGGCAGACAGAGCGGTAATGCCGCCTGTGATACCGGTTACCGCAACCGGTTTGGTAGACATACCGTGAACATCGTTATTTCCCAATGAACCGTAGAAATTGTTACCCCAACACCATGCACTGCCCGACGCGGTCACGGCACACGTATGAAACGAACCGGTGCTGATGCTGGTAATGTCCGTTGGCAGATCAGCCACCACCATTGGCCGTGCCCGACTCGTAGTTGTGCCATCACCGAGCTGACCATGTTCATTGTAGCCCCAACACCAGACTCGACCATCTCGACTCAACGCACAGGTATACATCCTACCGGCGGAAACGGCAACCATCGTATTCGGCAGATGCGCCACGGCTACCGGCGTCGGTTGCCACTCTGCTACGCCTTCACCCAATTGACCAAAGGAATTATCACCCCAACACCATACACGGCCATCGGTCATCACAGCACATGCATGCGAGGAGCCCATCGATATCGATACAGCGCCGCTTGAAATCGGGATCGTTGGCGTTGAACCTTGGAAGCACATAACCATGCCGCTATCGTTGAGAACGCACGGATAGCTGCCCGCCACCAGAGCGGTCACGGTTCCGGTTATGCCGGTCAATTCCCGAGACTGAACGGTATTATACGAATAGCCCCAACAAACAATCCGGTTCTCTACAGTAACAGCACACGTATACCCATAACCAACGGCAATCTTAACCGCACTGGCATTCAACAATGTCGCTTGCACCGGGACACTTGTGTTTTGGTGCGTGCCATCACCGAGCTGACCATAAAAATTATCACCCCAACACCACACCTTGCCATCAGCCGTTAACGCACAACTATGCCTGTCATAGACATCAACGGCAACAACTCGCTGTGGCAGGAGCGATGAAGCCGCATTGGCAGTGACGGCAGCCGCAGGTGGAGTTAGGGGAGCGGCAATAACGGCACGACCGGTTAGCATCAAGACCGACAGAACCAGACCGAACCAGACCAAGAGGATGAAAAGCTGTCGCATGGACATTGTCTTGCTCCGTAGTTATTCAGCGTTTCATTTGATGCAAGTACCGGTACTTCGGTCACATCGTAGCACGACCTTGTGACATCTATGGTCACACTGATCGAACTGAATGCTGGAAGGCGAGAAAGGCAACCATCCTTGCCTTCTCACTATGGGTGTGATAAACTACGATTAGTAAAGAGGTGATGAGGCTCACCGTTGCAAGTGCCTGCGGGCTGATAGCCTCTACAGAAGGTACCTTCTGTAGAGGCTTTTCTGTTGTTGAGAGGGAGCCGCGATGACGTTTCACAGCATTCTATTCACCGACATTCCCGACGATACACCGGTACCGCAATGTTTTCCCGATTTGAACCTTGATCAGGTGGTGGAGGCGATTGCAACTGCGTACAAAGATGCGCGGCTGCAACCATTCTTTCATGCGCCGCTGCGTGACGAGGAACTCATCCGCCATCGACAAGCAGTGGCGCGCGATCTCGAACACCCGCGCATTGCGACAGCAATCACCACTTTTAATAAGCAGATGGACACCATCGCTCGTTACCTTGCTCTGCGACAAACCCTGATCTACGAGCATCACCGGCAAGGGTGGTTACTTGAAGCGGTGTTGACCTATTGCACTGCCGTAAGTGAATTAGCCCATACGCTGAGCACAGCAGAAGTACGTTCTGTTGGTTTGCAATCGTTTACGCATTATCTGTACAACTATCTAAGCACACCCACATTTAGCGAACTAAACAACGCAGCACAGAGCATAGAACATGCACTACAGCAGATCAGGTTTAGTTTAATAATTCGTAGTGATTCTTTTATTGTTAAAAGTTTTGAAAACGAGCAACCGTACAGTCCAGAGATCAGCGCCGTATTCGCTAAATTCCGTCAAGAAGATAGTCCTAGCTATCTCACCAATCTGCGTGAAGCAGCGGGGATGAACCATATCGAGGCTAAAATTGTCGAATTTGTCGCTCGTCTCACGCCTGAGCCGTTTGCTGCCCTTGCCCAATTTTGCGCCCAGCACGAACGGTTTATTGATGAGACAATTCGCCGCTTCGACCGCGAGATCCGGTTTTATCTGGCCTACCTTGAATTCATTGCGCGCTTCCGGCAGCAAAGTTTGCCGTTTTGTTACCCAGAGATAAGCCGCAGCGACCGCAACGAGACCGTGCGCGATGGCTTTGATCTGGCGCTCGCCCACGCGATGTATGCGCGACAAGCGCCGATCGTGCTCAATGACTACGACCTCATCGAACCAGAACAGATACTTGTCGTATCAGGCCCAAATCAGGGTGGCAAAACAACATTTGCGCGGATGGTTGGGCAGTTGCACTATCTAGCTGCGTTAGGCCTGCCGGTGCCAGCCCGTCAAGCTCGCCTCTTCATTCCCGATCACATCTTCACCCACTTTGAACGGAGCGAAGCCATCACCAACCTGCGCGGGAAACTCCAAGACGAGTTGGTGCGAATGCACGAGCTGATGGTCAAGACGACGAGCAACACGCTGCTAATCCTCAACGAAATCTTTCACTCCACAACCGTTGAGGACGCCACCTTCTTGAGCAAAGAACTTATGGCTCGCATATTGCGCCAACAAGCGTTTGGCGTATGGGTGACGTTCATCGACGAACTCTCACGGCTGAATGAGCATACGGTCAGTATGGTCAGCCTCGTCGATCCGGCCAACCCAAGCCAACGCCCGTTTAAAGTGGTGCGCCAACCGGCCGATGGTCGCGTCTATGCGCTAGCAATAGCTCGCAAACATCGGCTGACGTATGAACAGATTAGAGAACGAATGGAAAAGAATTGAGGTATCTTTTTCAGTGCGGAATAATCCCAGATAGGATAGGTAAAAAGCTATGCGGGTCTATTTCCTTTACCCTGATCGGAACGACGATCCGAACAAACCCCTCCCAGCACACGCCGATCATCTGTTGCGCGATCTCGCCCTCGCCCCAATCATTGCCGCAATGGCCAACGGCGATCAATTTATTGCAGCGACTGTCCAACAGGTACTGCTGAACAGTCTCACCGATCTAACCCAGATCACATATCGGCAAGCAGCCCTCCAAGATTGCCTGAACCACCCAAACGTCATTCATGCACTCTACCAAATTCCGATCAAAGCATTTGAACTCAAACGCAAACGTTGGCTTGGCCTGTTTGGCATGCATTATCCGAGCAGTATTCTCAGTGAAGCACGTGCAATGCTCATTGCCTACCTTGATCTGCTCAAGGAGCTGCGCCAGCTTGCCGATCAGCACCGAGCGGCATTTCAATCACCGGCCTTCAGCCGCTTTTTTGCCATGATTCAGCAAGAACTGAGCGATGACTACCTTGTTGAGATAGAGCAGCATCTGCGCCAGCTCAGCTTTCGTGACGGTATCCTAGTCAGTGCCGGCCTAGGGCGAGGCAACGAACCGGGTGATTATGTACTGTGTAAACCTAACCAACCACAAAAAAATTGGTTACAGCGGCTCATCGACCCGACACCGAGCTACGCTTACACCCTGCCCCCCAAAGACGAAGCCGGCAGTCGTATGCTAGGTGATCTGCGCGATCGCAGTCTCAACGTGGTGGCGGATGCAGTCGCGCAGGCCGCTACCCACGTGGAAGGCTTTTTCAAGATATTGCAACGTGAATTAGCGTTCTACGTCGGCTGTCTTCATCTGGCGAAACGGCTGTATGCGCTGCAAATGCCTATCTCGTTTCCCCAACCGTTACCACTTACGCAGCCTTATTTCGCTGCCAAAGGGTTATACGATGTCTCGCTGGCATTAGTCAGCCAACAACCGGTGATCGACAACGATATCGAAGCTACTGATGCCAAGCTATTCGTTATCACCGGCGCCAATCAGGGCGGCAAATCAACCTTTTTGCGCAGCGTAGGTATTGCGCAATTGCTGATGCAATGCGGCATGTTTGTACCGGCTATATCCTTCTCGGCTAACGTCTGCAGTGGTATCTTCACTCACTCCAAACGTGAAGAGGATGTAACGATGAACAGCGGCAAACTCGATGAAGAGCTTGCCCGGATGAGTGAGATTATCGATCAGCTCCGGCCGCACGCTCTGATCTTACTCAACGAGTCATTTGCCGCCACTAACGAACAGGAAGGGAGCGAGATTGCGCACCAAATCATCAGTGCGCTGCTCGACAGCCAGATGAAATTACTGTTCGTGACCCATCTCTACAATTTTGCCCGTCGGTGGTGGCGTATGCAGCGAACAGATACGATCTTCTTACGCGCCGAACGGCAATCCGATGGCTCGCGTACCTTCAAATTGCGAGTGGCCGAACCGCAAGCGACGAGCTACGGTGCCGATCTTTATTATCAGGTGTTTGGTGAAGTAGCGCAGGTAGCATCAGATGAGAGCACCGCAGCCTGAGGCAGCAACACTCGCACCTGCCGCGCCAAGGTTGCAGTATCGGCAAAACCTTGATTCACGTACCGCACCACGCCATTGCCATCGAGCACAACGGTTGCGGGTGCAGTGAGAATACCCAATTGCCCGACAAGCTGCGGATGTTCAAGCGCTGATACCGTGGTCACTACAACCTCTTCACCCGTCATCGCTGCCAACTGGGCTAACGCTGGCGCTTGGCGAGCGTAGCATTCACGGCAACCGGGAGTTGAAAACGCGATCACGGCTGGCCGGCCAAGTGGGACAATGCCGGCGAAGATGGGGATTTGGCCGAGTATGCGTAACCGGTACGCCTGCCAAGACCGTACCCCTACCCACAACAAGCCAAGCCCGGCTGCGAGCGCGCCGATAATGAAGAGACGCTCGATCATTTCCACCGCCCCAAACGTTGCAATTGAAAGAAGATAAAGCACCCGGCGCAGAAACCAAAGAGCAGGTTCACAGCCGCCAGCGCAACGACGAGCAATGCCAGCGCCCAACCGAGCAGATGCGCGCCGAACCACAATGCAAGCGTGGCCGCGATTAACACTGCTGCGCCCATCCCTTGGGCGAATCGGTGAGGGGCCGGGTCTTCTTGGTGGAAATCGGGGCGCAGGAGACCAAGCGGGCGCAACACATCGCGATAGAGGCGCTGAAAGAGCGCTAGCGCCGGCGAGATAGTGCCAAGCGCCATCACCGCAGCGACAAAGGCGAGCAGCCAGAGATAGTCGGCAGCAAAGGCGAGCAGGAGCAACAGAATGATCGTGGCCTGATTGACGCGCAACGCCGTGCGATCAACGAGCGCGGGTGGGGAAGAAATTGATTGAGCAGCCATAGATAACTACCTTACGTAAGTTTTCAAGTTCTTGCGTTAATCTTAAATAAGATAGTCTGTTTTGTCAAGAAAGAGAGCATGGGTGCTACGGATGCGCACGGTGGCCCGACCCGTGCGCATTTGTCCTCGTCGGTGGAAATCCGTGTCTCATGAACATTTCGGGTAAAATAAAAGGGACACAGCATTGCTGTGTCCCTTTCGAGCTGGTAGCGGCGGCAGGATTCGAACCTGCGACCTTCGGGTTATGAGCCCGACGAGCTGCCACTGCTCCACGCCGCGTCGCCATCTGTTACTATAGCACATCAAAATCACTATGTCAAGAGGTTTTTCACTACATGGTGTTGTGATGCAGGCTGAACAGCCAGAGCAAATCGCCGCGATCCGCGCGCTCTTTCGCGAATACGCCGCCAGCCTGCCCATTGATCTCGGTTATCAAGGGTTTGAAGCAGAACTGGCTGCGCTTCCCGGTGCATACGCGCCACCGCAGGGCAGGTTGTTGCTGGCGCTCGTCGCCGGTGAAGCGGCAGGTTGCGTGGCGTTGCGCCCGCTAAGCGAGACGATCTGCGAGATGAAGCGGTTGTACGTGCGGCCATCGTTTCGCCGCGAGGGGTTAGGGCAGCGGCTCGCCAGCCAGATCGTGGCAGAAGCGACTGCAATCGGCTATGAGCTAATGCGGCTCGATACCCTGCCCACGATGCGCAGCGCGATCCGGCTGTACGAATCGCTCGGCTTTACCCGCTGCGCGCCGTACTACCCCACCCCGATCACCGAGACGGTGTTCATGGAACGGCGGCTGTTGTAGAGACGTTGCAATCTAACGTCTCTACGACACCCTTACCGTATCGACCGGTAGCCACCTTTCACCCCACGCGGCGACAACACCAACTGCCAAAGCTGGCTGGCCCGCGCCATAAAGCTGCCGGCGCTCGTGAGCAGGTAGAAGCGCCACATGCGGTAGAAACGTTCATCGTACCGGTGTGCCAACTGCGGCCATGCTTGCTCGAAATTGGCATGCCATGCCTTGAGCGTCGCCACGTAATTGACACCGAAATTGTGCCAGTCTTCAAGCACAAACAACCCCTCGAACGCCGCCGTCAACAAGCGCGGCGAAGGCAACATCGAGTTGGGGAAGATGTAGCGTTCGATCCACGCATCGCGCCCTTGATAGGCGACATTCGTGCCGATCGTGTGCAACAGCAAGAGACCATCATCGGCCAACAAGCGGCGCGCCGTTTGCATAAAGGTACGATAATTGCGATAACCAACGTGCTCGAACATCCCTACCGAGATGATCCGGTCAAACGTGCCCTGTGTTTGCCGGTAATCTTCCAGCCGGATCTCCACCGGCAAGCCACGACAACGCTCTTGAGCCAGCGCGGCTTGTTCCCGCGAGACGGTAATCCCGACTACATGCGCGCCGTAGCGTTCAGCCAGATATTGGGCCGTGCCGCCCCATCCACACCCAATATCAAGCACACGCATGCCCGGTTGCAGATCGAGCTTGCGCGCAATCAGATCGAGCTTCGCCTCTTGCGCTTCATCCAGCGTGCGGGCACCGCTATCCCAGTAAGCACAACTGTAGATCATGCGACGGTCGAGCATCGCGGCATAGAGATCATTCCCGATATCGTAGTGGCGCTGACCGATCACGAACGCACCCTTGCCGCGCTGGCGATTGATAAACCGGCTATCAAACCATAGTGGGAGATTCACCAGCCAACCTACCTGTACCGGTGCCTGTACTTGCAGGAGCCGGCAAATGAACTCATCAATTGCCGCACAGTCCCACCAACCATCCATGTAGGCTTCGCCAAGACCAAGCGAGCCGTTAAGCAAGCAGCGAAGGTAGAGACGCTCATCGTATACCTGAATGTCCCATGGTTGTGAGCCATTGACCGTAATGCCGGCGGCATCGAGCAGTTTTCCTGCATAATTGCGTGCCCACCGGTGAAGACGATGCCGTTTAGATCGAGCGACATTCGTTGTCGTTGGCAGAGAAGCCAGTTCGCGTTCAGTCATAGCACCCTCCTTCTAGATGCAGGCCAAACGATTGAACGTGCTTCGCAACTGTCGCTTGCCGCATATTCACCTATGGTATCAGTTCACTACTTGTCACCCCCTTACAAGAGCGGTATACTGCTTGCAAAGAAAATGATTGCACATGTGCAGGTTTACTATTATGAAACAACACGACGTTCGCTCCCATTTGCCGCACCAGCTTATCCATGATGTCTACGTCCTGCTGGATGACGGCGACCGACGCGCGTTAGCGCATACCAACCTGACGCCGCTCGAGTTCAATTTGCTGTTGCAGCTTGATCTCGAGCAGGGTCAGCGACTGACCGATGTGGGTGCGAAACTGCTCTGTGTCAAAAGCACGATCACCCGGCTCGTCGATCGGCTCGAGCGCGACGGATTAGTGCGGCGCAATCCCGATCCTGATGATCGGCGGGCGCAGCGACTGATCCTCACGCCGCGCGGCGCGGCGGTGCGCGCCGAGGCGCTGGCAATGCACAACGCAGCGGTCGAGCGCCGAATGAATCTGCTTGACCCGGAAGAGCAAGAGCAGCTCACCCGCCTGCTGTTAAAACTACGGGATGGGTTGGCCGCCGATTTAGCGGCTCAGCAAGCCGTCGAAGCCGAAACATAGCTGTTTCCTCCTAGTCTGCGAATCCTTTGCCTGTTTTCAAACAGTATTCTTCATGATACCGCTGCTTTGACAACAGGCAAGATGGCATGAATCTGATTCGACTGGCGCTGGGTTGGTTGATCGGGATCACGTTAGCTGGAGTTGTTGCCTTGCCGCTACACTGGTTTGCACTAGCAGCCGGTGCGGCGGGGGTAGGTGTCGTTGTTGTTCATCGCCGCTGGCGCTGGGTAGCGCTGGCGGCGATGTGTTTGGCGCTGGGTGGCATGCGCTACCACGTTGCCCAACCCTTGCTCGGCCCGCACCATATCGAGCGCTGGGCTAGCGCTGATGAGGTGATGCTGGTCGGCGGCGTTGCGGAAGAGCCACGCCGCGATGATACCGGCCAGCAAGTGGTCATCAGCGTTTCTCACGCCGGCCCTGACGGACAGTTGGCCCCGGCAGAGGGCCGTGTGCTGGTGCGCGCCCCACCCTACCCCCCGTACTATCCGGGGGATCGCTTGCAGATCAGCGGTAGGCTGACCTTGCCCCGCCCTGCCCAACGTCCGGGAGAGTTTGATTACCGCGCCTACCTTGCACGCCGGAACATCTTTGTGCTCCTTAACCAGCCTACCACTATCAAGACATTGGCTGCGCGTGAACCGGCGTGGGGGTTGGCCCAGATCAGCCAGTTTCGCGAGCAGTGCCGGCGTACCGTGCTGCGCCTCTTGCCCGAACCACAAGCGGCGCTGGCAATCGGGATTCTGCTCGGTATTCAGGCCGGTCTGCCGGAAGCGGCCCGCACAGCTTTCGCTACTACCGGCACCTCGCACATCTTAGTTGTGTCGGGCTGGAACTTTACCATCGTCGCGGCGGCACTGGCAGCACTGGCCAAACTCACTCGCCTGCGACCATGGTCAGCCTTTTGGCTTAGTCTAGCCGTGATGTGGATCTATGCCGGTTTCACCGGCGCTTCGGCGGCAGTCGTGCGGGCAGCGATGATGGCTAGTCTCGCTCTCTTGGCCCGCACCGCCGAGCGGCAGAGCGAGCCGTGGCGGTTGTTGTTGACCACTTGCTGGCTGTTGACGTTGATCAACCCGCATACCCTCTGGGATCTCGGCTTTCAACTCTCGGTGTTGGCTACGGCGAGCCTGTTTGCATTTGGTAAACCGGTGGAACACTGGCTTGATGGGGTGCGCTGGCTGGCACACCCCGCGTTGGCAGCAGTACGCGAGGCGCTCACCGCAACCTTGGCGGCGCAAGTGCTGACAATGCCGCTGATGCTCTACCACTTCGGTAATCTCTCGCTGGTTGCACCGTTGGCCAATATCCTGATTGTGCCGGTAGTGCCGGTGGCGATGCTGTTGGGAATGGCGGCATTGATCGGCGGGTTGATCTGGCTGCCACTCGGCCAGTGGCTAGCGATCATCGCATGGCTGCCGCTGAGCTGGATCAGCAATACGGCGCTGGTGCTGGCCCAACCGGCATGGGCGGCGCTTGCTGTGCCGTCCTTCCCACTCTGGCTGTTGCTGGCAGGTTATGCCCTGATTGGCGGCTATTGGCTATGGCGGCGGCCAGATCGGGCAGACATACGAGCAAGTTAATGCAATTCACCAAATCTAGCGCTTTGTGTTATGATGCAAGGAGAAACATTCTGATATTGGCAAGGAATACGTATGGCCCAGATCGCACCCTACGGCAGTTGGCGTTCGCCGATTACTGCCGCTCTGCTCGTCGCCAAGCAGGTAAGCCTCAGTTGGCCGCAGATTGATGGCACTGATATCTACTGGATCGAAGGACGTCCGCAAGAGGGTGGGCGGAATGTGCTCGTGCGCCGTGCCGCTGACGGCACGATCAGCGATGTGACCCCAACCGGTATGAACGTGCGTACTCTTGTTCATGAGTACGGCGGTCTCAGCTATGTGGTCGATCAGGGTGAAGTTTTCTTTGTTGAGTTTAGTGATCAGACCCTCTACCGCCAGCTTCCCGGCGCGGCGCCGGTACCGCTCGGCACACCGGCAGGCTTACGCTTCGCCGAAATGGTTGTGGATCGGGCGCATAACCGGTTGATTGCAATTGGGGAAGATCACCGCGGTGATGGTGAAGCCCAGAACTATCTGGTGGCGGTGGATCTAGCCAACGGCGCGACGACACCATTACTCACCGGACGCGACTTCGTGGCCGCGCCGCGCCTGAGTCCCGATGGGGCATGGCTGGCATGGCTGGCGTGGGATCATCCCAATATGCCGTGGGACGCCGCTGAGTTGTGGGTGGCGCCGATCTTGGCCGATGGCAGTCTGGGAACGGCGCGCCGATTAGCCGGCGGCGCCGGCGATACGTGCTTTCAGCCGGAATGGGCTGCTGATGGCAGCTTGTTGGTGGTGGCTGAACGCAGCGGCTGGTGGAACCTGTACCGGCTCGATCTCGACGGCAACGCCATCCCGCTTTACCCGCGAGAAGCCGAGTTCGGCCAGCCGCTTTGGCAGTTGGGCATGCGTACCTATCTACCGTTGCCTGACGGACGTATCCTAGCATCGTTCTGCCAGCAGAGCCGTTGGCAAATGGTGGTGATAGGGCGAGACGGCAGTGCCGAGCCAATCGAAGTGCCGGTCTCGGTGATCAATATTGTCAATGGCGCTGGTGATCGTGTAGTCTTCATTGGCAGTTCACCAACACTACCGGCAACGCTCTTCCTGCTCGATGTAAATAACCGCGCGCTCACACCAATCCGGAGCAGCGGCGAGCTGCCGGTTGATCCGGCGTACCTCTCACTGCCCGAAGTGATCAGCTTTCCAAGCGCCAACGGCCGCACCGCCTACGGCATCTTTTACCCGCCACACAACCCTGACTTCATCGCCCCAGAAGGGGAACGGCCACCACTACTGGTAATGATCCACGGCGGGCCGACTGCCGCCGCCTACCCCACCTTGCGTCTCTCGATTCAATACTGGACGAGCCGAGGGATTGGGGTGCTCGATGTGAATTATGGCGGCAGCACCGGTTTTGGCCGCGCCTACCGTGAACTGCTCGACGGTCGATGGGGAATTGTCGATGTCGAAGACTGCGTCGCCGGCGCACAGTTTCTCGCGGCCAGCGGCAAAGCTGATCCCGAACGATTACTGATCACCGGCGGTAGCGCTGGCGGGTTCACCGTCTTGGCGGCGCTTGCCTTCCACCACACCTTCCGGGCCGGGGCGAGCCACTTCGGTGTCGCCGACCTAGCGGCACTAGCTCGCGACACGCACAAGTTCGAGTCGCGCTACCTTGACCGTCTGATCGGCCCCTACCCAGAGCGAGCCGACCTCTATCATGCTCGTTCACCACTTTACCATGCCCATCAGATCAGGTCACCGGTCATCTTCTTTCAAGGGCTAGAAGACAAAGTAGTGCCGCCGGCCCAATCAGAAGCGATGTACGAGGCGCTCCGTGCGCGCGGCATCCGCACCGAGTACGTGCCCTTCCCCGGCGAACAGCACGGCTTCCGCAAGGCCGAAAATATTATCACCGCCATCGAACGCGAACTGGCGTTTTATGGTGAGGTGCTTGGCTTTACGCCGGTAGTGTGACGACGGCTCAACAGGCCGTGCAGAAGTCACCGCATGCTACTTTGTCTGCGAGGGAGCAACGGCATCCAGCGGAGCTGGCGCCGCCCAACCAAAGCAGTCTCCCGTTTCAGCGAAACTAACCCGCTCAGGCGTCCCATCCGCGCGGGAGATCGCTTCGCCGTCTGCGGCGGCTCGCAATAACATCGAGGAACGAAAGGCAGCCATGCACCGCTCGGCGCGCAAGGACAAGCGGTGTAAGATGAATGTTTGATCATCTTGCCTGCTTCATTGCCGGCCAGTTGCGTGCTATACTTACACCATCAAAACGATTGGTTGTGGGAGTATGCCTTTGAGTACGGAGCCAGCCGCCCTTCTCGAGCGCGCTACAGCCATTGTTGCCGCCCAACTTGCCGGATTGCGCGAACTCTACCACGCCGCCTTGCAACAGCAAGAAGGCGTGGTTCAGCGTGCGCGCCAACTTTCGCGCCAACTCGATGAAGCAGTGGTACAAGAGCAGTTTGCCCGTGAACACGGCTTATCCACCGTTGCTATCGCGGCGCGGGTCAAGCAATTGCGAGCCGAACACGCCACCGCGGCTGAAGCTGAAGCCGAATTGCGCCGGTCGCTCCGCCAACTCGACCAACTTATCCGCCAAATCGAGATGAGTAGCACCACCCTTACCCGCAATGTGGAAGGCGTGGCTGCCGATCCGTGGGTGCAGGCGTTGCGGGCGCAAGTCATTAAGGGTCGCGAGGAAGAGCGCATCCGACTGGCGCGCGAAGTGCATGACGGGCCGGCGCAAGTGCTGGCTAATGCACTGATGGGGGTCGAAGTCTGCCAAAATCTGCTCCAAGAGCAGAAGCTGGAACAGCTCGGCTCGATCCTTAGCCAGCTCGGTGATAACGTGCGCGAGGGCTTGCGTGAAGTGCGCAGCTTTATCGCCGATCTCCGTCCGGGTAAGTTGGAAGAACAAGGTCTGGTGCCGGCGCTGCACGAATACATCCGTCGCTACCGCGACACGGTAAGCAATCCGGTCGTGTTTGAAGCCGATCCGTTGCCGCGCTTGCCGGCTGAAACCGAGATCGTGCTCTACCGCATCGTGCAAGAGGCCTTGCAGAATGCGCGCAAACATGCCCGCGGCGCGCCAGTTCGGGTCACCTTGTTAGCTCGCGGCGGACGCTTGCATCTGTCGATCCGTGATGAAGGACCCGGCTTTGATCTGCGTGAAGTCGTTCGGCGCGCCGGACGCGAGAGCTGGGGGTTGACAAGCATGCGCGAACGGGCCGAGCTGATCGGCGCGCAACTAACCGTCACGACCCGGCGTGGCGCCGGCACCGAAGTGCAAGTGACGATGTCATTGCCGCAACCGGGTTGAGTTATCCGAGGAGTCATGCGTGACAGCGCCATTATCATCAAAGGTCAGAGTATTAGTGATTGATGACCACCCGCTCTTCCGGCAGGGGATCCGCTGGAGTTTAGAGAGTGCATCCGATATTGAGGTGATCGGCGAGGCTGAGAACGGCCAAGAGGCGATCAAGCTGACCGAACGCCTGATGCCCGATGTGGTGCTGGTCGATATTAACCTACCCGGCTTGAACGGGTTGGAGGTGGCGCGGGTGATTAAGCGCCGCGAGCCGCGCACCGGCATCATCGTGCTGAGTGTTTATGAAGACGATGATCAATTATTTCAGGCAATTAAGGTCGGTGCGGCTGCCTTTACATCCAAAGATATTAGCCCGGAAGAGCTGGTGCAAATGATCCGCGAGGTCGCCCGCGGGCGTTATCTGATCAACGATGCAGTGCTGGCCCGGCCCAACGTCGCGGCGCGGGTGCTGCACCAATTCCGCGAACTGGCCGCCACCGACGAAGAGGACAGCGCGAATTTGTTTGCCCCGCTGACCTCGCGCGAAATTGAGATTCTCGATTGCATTGCCCGCGGCCTTTCCAACAAAGAGATTGCCAACGAGCTGAGCATTAGTGGCCAGACGGTCAAAAATCATATCACCTCCATCCTCTCTAAGTTGCAGGTCAATGACCGCACGATGGCGGTAATTGTGGCAATTAAAAAGGGGTGGATTAAGATGGGTTATTCGCAACCGCTTGAGTAGGGACATTGCGGTGCAATGTACCTACGGCGCTCCTCGTAACGCAGCGGCGATGACGCGATCTAACCGCACCATGTCACGAGCCTCTACCACACTGATAAACGCAAGCTGGGGCAAGCTATTGATTACCGTTTGCGCCGCTTCGTTTGCCAGCTCGTGTTCAGATGGAGTGAACGTTTCCCGTACCGCTTGCCGCAACCATTCGGCCTGCCGATCACGGCGGAGCTAGTAGCGGGTAAGGATACCTTCACCCGCACCACACTGTCGAGCGGCGCGCCGGCGATCTGCGTTGCGGTGCAGATAGGCAAGCCCGATCAGCGCAGCAGACAACTCTTCTGGCAGGTATACTTTGCAGGCTTCCCGTTGCGCGGAGCTGAGATTGATTAATGCAGCTTCATGCCTCCCGGCGGCGATCGCGAGATAGCCACTGTGTCGCAACAGGCTGACCCGACCATAGGAAATGCTCATCTCGGTGATGATCGCACTGGCGGCGGCAAGGTTGCGTTCCGCCGCTGTGATCGCTCCCTCTTCCAGATCGATGCTGGCGAGGCGCAGATGCGCTTCCCACAACGCCATCGCGTCACCACCAGCAGTTAATTGTGCAATCAAGCCGGCAAACATCCGGCGCGCCGGCGATAGGTCGCCGTATGAACGCAACGCTTCGGCCACATCGCACCGGTAGCGCCACACCATGATCTGATCGCCATTGTGCGTCACCAGATCAACCGCTTCGCGCAGCATAGGCAATGCTTTGTGGTAATGGCCATGGGTGCAATACCCGACGCCGAGCTGATTAAGCGCATACGCTAAAGGAGCCGGCGCATTGCTGCGCCGGGCAATCATAATCGCTTCGTTGAGGATGGTTGCATAGCGCTCCAGATTGCCGGGGAAGCGGTTGAGCATGCCTTGGTAGGCTAAGCCCTGCGCCACATCGGCCTCTTGCCCTGCTTGGCGTGCCAGCGCAATCCCTTGGGCAAGCAGATCACCGGCATGTAACGCACCCTGCTGCGAGGCAAGATAGCCAACCGTAATCAGTGCACGTCCGCGCAATGCAGGCGGGATGGCTTGCGCTGACCCAGACATCAACAGTGGTTCGACCAAACGCCCCGCGTAGACTGCGCGCCGGCTCAGCCAGTAAACGCGCAGCGCCGCGGTGATTCGCGCTGCCACCATCCCGTTGTCGGCGGTCAACGACCAGCGAATCGCTGCACGTAAATTTGGTAGCTCAGCATCGAGTTGATTCAGCGTCGTTGCGGCTGCTGCGCTTTCGAGCAGCAGGCCGGCCGTTTCGGCAAGGTTGGCAAAATAGGCGGCGTGGCACGTATAGACACTGGCAGCTTCAGGATGCGATTGCAACCGTTCGGCAGCGAAAACCCGGATCGTTTCGAGCAAACGAAACCGTCCGCTTGCTTCAACCTGCACCAGCCCTGCCTCAACCAGCGGGTCAAGACTGTCTACACCCAACGCTACCGCTGCCGGTGCGTCAAACGTACTCGGAAACACACCCAAGCGAGCAAAGCTGTCGCGTGCTGCCGGCGCCAGCAAACGTTCACTCCACGCAATCGTGGCCTGCAACGAGCGCTGGTGCGCCGGCAGATCGGCAAAACTGCTATCAAACGCCGTCACCCCCGCCTCAAGGCTCGCCAACAACGCCGCCGGTTCGAGCACATCGGCGTGAGCCGCAGCCAACTCAATCGCCAACGGCAGACCGTCGAGCCGCTGGCAAAGCGCGGCAACCGTTGCTGCATTAGCCACGCTAAGGGCAAACGCCGGGTTCACTGCCGCCGCGCGTTCGCAAAACAGCCGGGTAGCCGGCGCTGCCGCCACCGCGCTCACGCGCCGGTTGGCCGGTACGATCAGCGGCTTGACCAAAAAGCGGGTTTCGGCACGCAGACATAGCGGCACACGGCTCGTGATGAGAACGGACAACTGCGGCGCCGCCGCCAATAAGCGCGCGATCAACGGCGCCGCCGGCAAGAGCTGCTCGAAGTTATCGAGCACGAGCAGGAATGAACGCTGAGCAAGCAAGGCGATCAGCGCCGCTTCAGCTTCATCACCCTGCGCGCCAAGGCGCGCGGCGATGAATGGCGCAACCGCTGCCGGATCATCAAGCGCCGCCAACTCGATCACCGCTGCGCCATCAGCAAACGATGGCTGCAACGCGGTAGCCACAGCCAGCGCCAAGCGCGACTTTCCCACTCCCGGCGGGCCGATCAACGTGACACAACGGGCCGTATGCGCACCGATCAACTGGATAAGTTCAGCGATCTCGGCGTCGCGTCCAAGTAATGGAGTCGGCGCAACTGGCAAGCGATGCGCTAGAGGACGCGCCGTCGCCGGGATGGGCTGGATGGTGGCATTGGGTAACGTGCGCGAACCGGCAGCAGCAAGAAAGGCGGTGCGCTCCTCACCGGCCAACCCCAAAGCGTTCGCCAGTTGCACCGCCGTGGCACGAGGCGGCATCCGCGCGCCGGTTTCGTACTTTCGCACCAGCGACACCGAGATCCCGGCGCGCACCGCTAATTGGGTTTGCGTCAGCCCCAGCTCAAGACGGCATTGCTTGAGCAAAACGGGAAAGGTGATGGCAGCCGGCAAGCGCTTGTCATCCTTTGCAAAACATTTGGCCTACTTAGCCGGAAGTGTGCTTCAGCGGGCCGCAATGGTACTGCCGGCTTGTGTCACTCTTGTGTTACTGCATTATACCATCGCATTCTTGAAACAGATTGAACGTTTTGTTACAACCAGAACACATCCGTTAAATCTTTCGTTAGTGGAAAGGGTAAGCGATTGCGATCGGCAGACACCTCTCGATATCAACCTCTAACACAGGAGCATGTATGATCCACTTTACCTCGCTCATCCAAGCGGTCGGCCTCACGCCAGCCTTGTCGGCTTACCCGTTCACCAGTGTGTTGATGCTAGTGCTGATCGGCGGTCTTGTACAACAACATCTGCTCAATCCTGAGCAAATCGCACGCGATTCGATGGGGTTCTCTACCATTCTTGCCAACCAAATTGGCGGCGTTGATCTACCAACGTGGGCGTTTGAAGGGCCATTTTTATTCTTGATTTTGCTGGGCGTGATCTACGAGTGGTCGAGCGAACGCAGCGCCACGGCACAAGAGATGATGGGGTTTGTGAATCGCCTTGTGAAGACTGGGGCCGGCTTTGGCGTGCAATATCAGATGGTGAATAGCCAGATGGAACAGATCCTCGATCTACTGACACAGACACTGCCGCCCGATATTGTGACCGCACTCAGCACCGGCGTGGCAGTTGCCACTGTCGTGCCGCTGGCCCCCCAGCCAGCCGATAGCCTCGCATGGTTGGCCCAACCGATTGCGGTCGTTTGGTCAAGCATTGTCACCATCGCGATCTGGATCATCTCTGGCATCCGCGCCGCCATCATTACCCTCATTTGCCTGATGGATCCCGGCGGCCACCTTGGTTTGCTCAAGCTGTTTTCGTGGGGTGACGGCGGATGGGCAATAACGACCACCGTTGTGCTGATCTTCTTCCCGCTGCTGGCCTTGTTGCTAGCCGGTCTTACCGTGCTCGGCCTTTGGTTCATCCGGCGCTACTTCGAGCTGCGCGAGCGGAAGATGATGATCGCCTGCCAACATTGCGGCGGCCAGATGCATCCCGCGGCGCTCGAATGCCCGGCCTGCCGCCAGCCCAACCAGCAACCGCGCATGGTTGGTTGGATCGGCCAACCACGGCCAGAACCGGTCACCGATCTGGCGGCGCACCGGATTACACTGATCAAGCATCGCCGTTGCCCAAGCTGCGCTACCCGGCTCAAGAAGCGCGCGGTGCAACAAGCCTGCCCGGCATGCGAAACTGTCACCTTCACCGATGTGGCGCAGGTCAATTCATTTCTGCGCGTACTAGACCGGCAACTGCCGCGCACCCTGCTCGTTAGCGGCTTGCTGGGGTTAGTGCCGATTATTGGGGTGGTACCGGCAATCATCTACTACCGGCTGAGTTTAATCGCCAGCTTGCAGAGCTACGTGCCGGTAGGCATCGGCTGCTTCACCAACTGGGTCTTGCGAATCGTGGCGATCTTCCTCATCGGAATGCAATCAATCCCGGGCATCGGCGCATTCGCTATCCCGGCGTTATGCCTGATCAACTACACTGTCCATCGCCAGATCGTGGCTGGTCAGGCGACAAGCAAGATCCGCGCGACCGGGTCGTTGGCGATGCCGGACGGGAAGACGGTGGCGTCCTAACAACAGAGAGTGCGGCAGTCAAACTGCCGCACTCCATATTCTGCACTCCTCGGTTAGGATTGAAACCTACCCTTACGCCGATTTACGGGTTTTACTGCTCGCTTTGCGGGCTGACACCGCCGGCTTTTCAGGAGCGGGCTGTGGCGCCGGTGCAGCTTCGACTGCCACCCCGGCCTGCGCCTCATCGAGCGAGTTAGCGATGTAGTCGCACTTCGGATAGCGCGAGCAACCGTAGAACGGGCGGCCAAACTTGCCCCGGCGTCGCAATAGTTCGCCCTCGCCGCACTTTGGGCAGGTCACACCGGTCGGTTCTGGCAACGGAGCCGGCTTGCCATCGCGACCGATCCGGCGGGTGTTGGTACATTCTGGATAGCCCGAACAACCAAGGAAGGGGCCAAATCGGCTCTTCTTGATCACCATAGGCCGGCCACAGACGTTGCACAGCACATCACTCGTCTCTGGCGCGCTCGCCTTATCAAGAATGATCTGACCATTCTCATCGCGGTGAAAATCGCTGGTGAAATCGCACGAATCGCCTTCACCCTCACGGTTGTACCGCGAACAGGCCAAAAACTCACCGTTCCGGCCAAACTTAATCACCAGCTTTCCCTGACCGCACTTCGGGCAATCGATATCGGTCGTAATCTCTTCGCGCTTAACATTGCGCATTTGGCGCTGCGCCGTCTCAAGCGTCGAACGAAAAGGGCCGTAGAACTCACGCAATACCGGCACCCACTGTTTAGAACCTTCGGCAATATCATCAAGCTGCTGTTCGAGCGACGAGGTGAAATCGTAATCGACAATGTTGCCGAAATGCTCAACCAGCAAATCGGTGACCACCCGCCCTAATGTGGTCGGAATCAGCTTCTTATCGACCATCTCGACGTATTCACGCTCTTGAATCGTTGAGAGAATAGTCGCGTACGTGCTAGGCCGACCAATGCCGAGCCGTTCCAGCTCTTTTACCAGACTGGCTTCGGTATAGCGCGGCGGCGGTTCGGTGAAGTGTTGCACCGATAGCAGCTCAACCAACTGCAAACCCTCACCTTCAGCCAAGGGTGGCAAGCGACGTTCGCTGTCTTCGTCCTCTTCGCCTTCGTCGAGACTGACGTTATAGACGGCGAGGAAGCCGGGGAACTTAAGCACCGAGCCGGTGGCGCGGAAGAGGTAGGGCGGCGCGCCGGCCACGCTCGGTTGGGCGGCAATGTCAACCGTAGTGCTGTCAAAGATAGCCGGGGCCATCTGCGAAGCGATAAACCGCTTCCAGATCAGATCGTAGAGCCGCCACAGATCGCGATCAAGCCGCTCACTCAACTGCTCAGGCGTGCGAGCGCTACTGGTTGGACGAATCGCCTCATGCGCCTCCTGCGCACCTTTCGCCTTGGTTTTGTAGACCGGCGGCTGGTCGGGGAGATAGTCACTCCCAAACCGCTTACCGATCACCTCGCGGGCTTCAGCTTGCGCTTCCGCCGCCACCTGCACACTATCGGTACGCATGTAGGTAATCAAACCGACCGTGCCCTCTTCACCACCAACATCGACCCCTTCATATAAACGCTGAGCCAGCATCATGGTCTTCTTGGCGCTAAACCCCAACTTACGGGCTGCCTCTTGCTGCAAGGTACTGGTGGTAAACGGCGGCGCCGGCGAGCGGCGCTTGTCGCGCCGGGTCACTTTGGCAACGGTATAGGTCGCGCCTTTCAGATCGGCCACGATCGCCTCGGCCTGCTCACGCCGCTCAATCGAAAACTTCTCCAGCTTCTTACCGTCACGCTCGATCAGGGTCGCGCGGAAGAGATCACGCGGCGCGATGCCAGCCTCTTTCAACAGATCGGCCTCGATCGTCCAATATTCCTGCGGCTGGAACTGCTCGATCTCGCGCTCGCGCTCGACGATCAGCCGCACCGCCACCGACTGCACCCGCCCGGCGCTTAGACCACGCTTGACCTTATCCCACAGCAGCGGGCTAAGCTGATAGCCAACCAGCCGGTCGAGCACCCGCCGCGCCTGTTGAGCGTCAACCAAATTTTGGTCGATCTGGCGCGGCTGTTGTAACGCCTGCTGCACCGCATTGCGCGTGATCTCTTGAAAGACCACCCGGTACACCGGCGTCTTTTTTGGCGTCTTGACCGACTGCGTAATATGCCACGCAATCGCTTCACCCTCGCGATCGGGGTCGGTCGCCAGATAGATCGCGTCAGCGTTGCGGATTGCTTGGCTCAACTCTTGAACGACCTTCGGCTTAACGATTTCATAGGAAGGGGCAAAATCGTGCTCGATATCAATCGCCAGCCCGTTCTTAGGCAAATCGCGCACATGGCCCATGCTGGAGGTAACCTTATAGCCTTTGCCCAAATATTTCTGAATCGTCCGCGCTTTGGCCGGCGACTCAACGATCACTACTTTTTCGCCCATGAAGCAATTCCCAATGAATCTAGAAGTCTACTTGAACAGGTTTTCGCTATCGTCATCGCACTATACGCGGCGCTGGCGCGATTGTCAAGGGCGAGCCTTCCCGATTTTGACCGGTTGTTGAACTGTAACTCGCTTCCCTACGATGAGCTATTGACAAGCAGCATCGATCAGATAACCTGTGGTTAGGGTAACCAGTCTTTTACTTCATGGACGATCCGGTTTATCGTGCCCATTTTACCCTCGATTTGCTGGTATACTAACGGTATCGAGGGTTGGGTATGGGCTGCCGGCAAGGAGTATAGCCATGCCTTCAGAGACGCAGGAGACGGCCCAGCACGCTCCGTTGTTCGATATGTTCGCGCCTGCGACGTATGAGGAATGGCGGGCAGCGGCTGAGAAGACGCTGAAGGGCGTTCCGTTTGAGAAGCGCCTAATTACCAAGACCTACGAACAAATTCTGCTGCAACCGATCTATAACGCTGCCGATATTGCCGAGTTGCCGCACACTGGCTCGCTGCCCGGCTTTGCCCCGTTTGTGCGCGATACGCGCGTGTTGGGGCCGGTGTTGGAACGCTGGCAGGTGGCGCAAGAGCTGCCTTATCCGACCGCAGATGAAACGAATCGGGCGGCACAGGCCGATGTACCGCGCGGCTTGACGACACTCAACTTGCCGCTGGATCAGGCTACCCGCTTTGGTCTCGATCCCGACGTAGCCGCGCCGGCGCAGGTAGGTGCGGGCGGTCTCTCACTGGCAACGCTAGCCGATGCCCGCCGCCTGTTCGCCCAGCTCGACCTTGACCGGCTGTCACTGTTGGTGAATGCCGGCGCGCAGGCGCTGCCGGTAGCGGCCCTGCTCGTAACCGCCGCCGAAGAGCAGGGCCTTCCGTCCGACCGGCTACGCGGTTGTATCGGCGCCGATCCGCTCGAAGTGTTAGCTGCCGATGGGACGTTACCGGCGTCGCTCGACCGTTGCTACGACCTGTTGGCCGAGTGGACACGATGGGCACAAACGCATGCCCCAAATCTACGCACCATAGTTGTTAGTACTCACGTGTACCACAACAGTGGCGCCCACGCCGCCCAAGAGCTAGGATGCGCATTAGCAACCGGAGTTGCCTATCTGCGCGCGTTGCAAGAGCGTGGCCTCAGTGTCAATGACGTGGCCCCACGCATCCAATTTTCGTGCTCGGTGGGATCGCAGTTCTTCATCGAAGTAGCCCGTCTGCGCGCCGCTCGTATGCTGTGGGCGCGGGTAGTAACCGCGTTCGACGGTGATGAAACTGCGCAGCAGATGCATCTACACGCCCGCACTTCGGCGTGGACGAAGACGCGCTACGATGTCTATAACAACATGCTGCGTGCCACCAGCGAGGCGATGGCAGCAGTGATGGGCGGGGCGCAGAGCATCCATATCAGTCATTTTGATGAAGCGTGGGGCCTGCCCGACGAGTTCTCGCGCCGGATTGCCCGTAATTTGCACGTGATCCTGCAAGAAGAGTGCAACTTCTTCCGCCTGATCGATCCACCCGGTGGGTCGTGGGCGGTCGAGAAGTTGACTGATGAGATCGCGGCCAAGGCGTGGGCGTTCTTCCAAGAGATCGAACGGCAGGGTGGCATGGCAGCCGCTCTGCGCGCGGGAATGCCGCAAGCGGCTATCGCTGCCACCCGTGCCGAGCGCTTTGCCGCTATTGCTCAACGCCGCGAGGTGATCGTCGGCGTCAATATGTATCCCAATCTCAGCGAGAAGCTGCCGGAGGTACGCCAGATCGACCACGTGCAGTTGCACGCTGCCCGTGCGGTTGATCTACGCCACGCCCGTGAGATGCGCTCGGAAGAGGCATGCCAAGCTGCGCTAGTTGAGCTGGCCCACCGGCGCACCATGGCAGCCACACTGGCCGCCGTTCGTGCCGGCGCGACTATGGGTGAACTGAGCTGCGCGCTGGCTGCCGCCGATAGCGCCGCGCCGCAGATTGAGTTGCTGCCGGCCCACCGTGCCGCCGAGCAGTTCGAAGCTCTACGCACCGCTGCCGATGCCTATGCTGCCCGCACCGGGCGCCGCCCGGCTGTGTTCCTCGCTAATATGGGACCAATTAGTCAGCACAAGGCTCGGGCAGACTTTTCGACCGGCTTTTTCGCCGCTGGAGGTTTTGCTGTCATCGGCAACGATGGCTTCACTACTGTTGAAGAAGCCGCCGCTGCAGCGCTCGCTTCCGACGCTGAGATTGTTACGATCTGCTCAACTGACGAAACGTATCCAGATATTGTGCCGGCCTTGACCCACGCGATCAAGTCGCAACGACCTGATGTCACGGTCGTGCTGGCCGGCTATCCGACCGATCTTATTGACACGTATCGCGCCGCCGGGATCGATGAGTTCATCCACCTGCGCGCCAATTGTTATGAAACGCTGGCCCGGCTGCAACGTCTGAAAGGAGTGGCTGAGTGAAGAACCCCGATTTCACGACGCTGTCATACCGCGATGAGCGACCTGTCCCTGATCTGACTGAGTGGCAGGCAAAAGCTGAACAAGTAGCCGGCAAGCCGTTGCGCGAGCTGACTTGGCGCACGATGGAACAGATCGAGGTGCGGCCACTCTATACGGCTGCCGATTTGGTCGGCCTTGAGCACCTTGGCTTTACCGCCGGCATTCCACCATACTTACGTGGCCCGTACCCGACCATGTACGTTACCCAACCGTGGACGATCCGCCAGTATGCGGGCTTTTCTACTGCCGAGGCGAGTAACGCTTTCTATCGACGCAACCTTGCTGCTGGCCAAAAGGGGTTGTCGGTAGCTTTTGATCTTGCTACCCATCGTGGTTACGACTCTGACCACCCACGTGTCGTCGGTGATGTTGGTAAAGCGGGTGTGGCCATCGACTCGATCCTCGACATGAAGATACTGTTCGATGGTATCCCGCTCGATCAGATGTCGGTCTCGATGACGATGAACGGCGCGGTGATTCCGATCATGGCCTTCTACATCGTCGCCGCCGAAGAGCAAGGTGTACGGCAAGAACAACTCACCGGCACCATCCAAAACGACATCTTGAAAGAGTACATGGTGCGCAACACCTACATCTACCCGCCTGAGCCGTCAATGCGCATCATTGCCGATATTTTTGCGTACACGGCCAAGCACATGCCCAAGTTCAACAGCATCAGTATTTCGGGCTACCACATGCAAGAGGCCGGCGCCACCGCCGACCTTGAGCTAGCCTACACGCTGGCTGACGGGCTGGAGTATGTGCGCGCTGGGTTGAAGGCCGGGCTGGCGATTGACGCCTTCGCGCCGCGGCTCTCGTTCTTCTGGGCGATCGGGATGAACTACTTCATGGAGATCGCCAAGATGCGCGCTGCCCGTCTGCTCTGGGCCAAGATTATCAAGCAGTTTAACCCACAAGACCCCCGCTCGCTGGCGCTGCGCACCCACTGCCAGACATCGGGCTGGAGCCTCACCGAACAAGACCCGTTCAACAATGTAGCCCGCACCTGCATCGAGGCAATGGCCGCTGCCCTCGGCCACACGCAGTCATTGCATACCAATTCGCTCGACGAGGCGATCGCGTTACCGACCGACTTCTCGGCTCGCATTGCCCGCAACACCCAGTTGTACCTGCAAGAAGAGACCGGCATCTGCAAGATCGTCGATCCGTGGGGCGGGTCGTACTATCTCGAATGGCTGACCGATGCGCTGGCCCGCCGCGCATGGGCACATATCCAAGAGGTCGAAGAGCTGGGTGGTATGGCCAAAGCGATTGAGGCCGGTTTGCCCAAACTGCGGATCGAAGAGGCGGCGGCGCGCCGGCAAGCCCATATCGATTCAGGCCGCGAGACGATTGTCGGTGTCAACAAGTACCGGCTCGAATACGAAGCACCGATCGAGATTCTGGAAGTTGACAACACTGCTGTGCGCCAGAAGCAGATCGAACGGCTGCAAAAGCTGCGCGCTGAACGCGACGAGGCCAAAACGCAGGCAGCTCTCAATGAGCTGACGCGCGTGGCGGCCACCGGGGAAGGCAACCTGCTGGCGGCAGCGATTGAAGCTGCGCGCGCGCGGGCTACCCTCGGCGAGATTTCGATGGCGATGGAAAAGGTCTTTGGCCGCTTCAAAGCCGAAATTCGCTCGGTAGCCGGCGTTTACGGCAGCGAGTATAGCGACGCCGAGCAGATACAGCACGTGCGCGCTATGGCTGATGCCTTCGCTGCACTTGAAGGTCGCCGCCCCCGCATATTGGTGGCAAAGATCGGGCAAGATGGCCACGACCGCGGCGCCAAGGTGGTGGCGACGGCCTTTGCCGACCTCGGCTTTGATGTCGATATTGGTTCGCTCTTCCAGACACCTGAAGAGGTTGCACGGCAAGCAGTTGAAAATGACGTACACGTGGTTGGGATCAGCTCGCTGGCCGGCGGCCACAAAACCCTCTTGCCGCAACTGGTCGAAGAGTTGCGCAAATTGGGTCGCGAAGACATTATGATCGTGATTGGCGGCGTTATTCCGCCCCAAGATTACGAATTCCTGCGCGCACACGGCGCGGCGCTGATCTTCGGCCCCGGTACAATCATTCCCGTTGCCGCCGAGAAACTGCTCCGTGAGCTGCAACGACGGTTGCACGGTGATAGCGTCGCAACACCGGCGCCGTAGAAAGGAATACGACCGTTGGAGAGACGTTGCCTTGCAACGTCTCTCCATTATGTTAGAATATTGAGACCGTTATGACCAACGACCAATCACCAACCGAAGAGATGCCATTCGCGTTATCGGTGCTGGCTGGGATCGCCAGTCGTCACGACGGCTTGCCCGGCAATCCTCTCACGTCAGCTCCTGCACCGAGTGGGTCACGTCGCCGCACCCTCACAACAGAGGAGTATGTCGAAGGGGTGCGCAACGGTGACCGCGCTATTCTGGCCCGCGCCATTACGCTGATTGAGAGCAACGCACCAGCTCATATCGCTCAAGCCCAAGAGGTTCTACGCCAACTGCTGCCTTACACCGGCGGGGCGCTCCGGGTCGGCATCACCGGCGTGCCCGGCGTCGGTAAAAGCACCTTCATCGAAGCACTTGGCACAATGCTCTGTGAACAGGGGCATCGGGTGGCGGTGTTGGCAATCGATCCATCTAGCAGTATCTCGCGCGGCAGCATCTTGGGCGACAAAACCCGCATGGAACGACTTGCCCGCCATCCCAACGCTTATATTCGACCCTCACCGTCGGGCGGTAGTTTGGGCGGTGTAGCCCGTAAGACTCGCGAGACTCTTTTGATTTGCGAGGCAGCCGGTTTTGACGTGGTGTTAGTAGAGACGGTCGGCGTCGGCCAGAGCGAGACCGCCGTGCGCGGGATGGTGGACTTTTTCTTGCTGTTGATGCTGGCCGGCGCCGGTGATGAGCTACAAGGGATTAAGAAGGGCGTCATTGAGCTGGCCGATGCGCTGGTCATCACCAAAGCCGACGGCGATAACAAAGCGCGCGCGTTGGCAGCGCAAGCCGAATATCGTCATGCTCTACGCTACCTCACCCCAGCAACACCGGGTTGGAAACCGCCGGTGCGTACCTGTTCGGCGCTGACCGGCGACGGCATCACTGCCGTTTGGCACGAGATCGAACACTTCCGCACCGAGATGATGGCCAGCGGTGTTTGGTCGACTCGTCGCCGTGAACAGGCGCGTGATTGGCTTTACACGCTGATCGATGAACAATTACGCACGCTCTTCTTTGCCCATCCGGCTGTGCGTGAGCGCTTACCTGTGATCGAACAGGCGGTGGTAGAAGGAGATTTGCCGGTGGTCAGTGCGGTGCAACAGCTTATCGCAGCCTTGGGCAGCACATAAACCCGTAACCCGTCGAGCCACGGCGCTGCTGTGCCTGCGCAATGGGGCACAGCAGTGCTGTGCCCTTACTGGTCACCCATCTTCGCGCAGGATATACCCCACACTACGCACGGTATGGATCAAGCGTGGCTCACCGTTGGCCTCAAGCTTCTGACGTAAGTAGCGCACATAGACCTCGATAATATTGCTTTCGCCGCCGAAGTCGTAATTCCACACCCGATCATAGATAATGTCGCGGGTTAACACCTGATTGGGATGGCGCATAAAGAGTTCTAGCAGATCGTACTCTTTCGCCGTCAACTCAACGCGACGATCACCCACGCGCAATTCACGTGATCGGGTATCAAGAGTCAAATTAGCGAAACGCAGTACTTCCTGCTGTAGACTCGCTTGTTGGCGACGCAACTGGGCGCGAACACGGGCCAGTAACTCTTCAAAGGCAAACGGCTTGACCAAATAATCGTCAGCGCCGGCCTCCAACCCAGCCACTCGATCACGCACCGCATCGCGCGCTGTCAACATAATGATTGGAATACTCGACTCGGCGCGCAGCCGGCGGGCAACTTCAAAGCCATCAACCCCCGGCAACATCAGATCGAGCACCACCAGATCGTAATTGCCAGTGACAGCCATCTCTAAACCGCGGATGCCGTCGTAGGCAACATCAACCTGATAGCCTTCCAAGCTGAGGCCGCGCCGTAAGTACGAAGCAATTTCAGTTTCATCTTCAACAATCAAAATTCGCGCCATACCTGTAGTATACGAAGAGGTAGCGCGCTCGTCAATGCATTACCTTAATGCGGCTCGCTATCGAGTTCGTTGAGAAAGTCTTCAGGGTGTTGGCGAATTTCAAGGCTGCGTTGCTCAATCTCGCGGCGCAACTCACGGCGCAAACGGGCCGCCATCCAACGCCGGCGCTGCTCTGCCGTCTCGATCCGCACTGGCGGCACCGGGCACGGGCGAAAATTTTCGTCAACCGCCACCATCGTAAAGTAGCAGGTCATCACATGGCGCTGGGTGCGCGCAGTAATATTCTCGGCCACCACCCGAATGCCCACCTCCATTGACGTATTACCAGTGTAGTTAATCGATGCCAAGAAGGTCACTAATTCACCAACATGGATACGAGCGCGAAAAATAACCTGATCGACCGACACCGTCACCACGTAGCGTCCAGAGTAGCGTGACGCGCACGCGAAAGCGACTTGATCGAGCAGTTTCAAAATATGACCGCCGTGAACATTGCCGGCAAAATTAGCCATATCAGGCGTCATCAACACGGTCATTTGCAGAGTGCGGAACTGCTCAGACTGTTGCGTCCCTCCATTGGTTTCCATAGCTCAACTCCACCAGATGGGAATGATGAGATGCTGCTTCGTCAAGTATACTCGCGAGAGATACGCACAGCCGCATATTGCCGGTCGCAAGCGTATGCAACCAGCACAGCGTGCTAACATAGGGTGCGGCAGGGTGACTGCCGCACGCCATATTGTTGCCGCCAACGCATCGTTACTGGTAACGAAACACTAACAGATAATAGCGCCAGAGACCGGCGTTGAGGGTGCGGGTTTGAGCAATACAGCCACGCATTGCGTCAATCTGGATCTCGGATTGCAAATGCAGCGCGCGTAACACCAGTGCCGCCGGCAGGGTCAGTTGGGCGAAATGGCCGAGGAAGCGCAGCGACGGCCCGGCGCTGAGGGTAAGGTCATCGCGCCGGAGCAAGCGCAAACCGACTACTTCGGCAAGCTTGATCAACTCGTCAGCGGTTACCAAATCGGGCATTGCCCACGGGCGCAGCCATGCCCGCAATTGATTGCGCTCAGCCGGGGAGAGATCGGATCGCGCTGCGAAACGATCGGCGATGACAACCCTGCCTCCCGGACGCAACACTCGCGTGATTTCAGCCAGCAACGCCGGCTTATCCGGTGCATGGCAGATACTTTCCAGCATCCAGACCACATCACAGCTTGCGTTGCGCAACGGCGCTGCGGCGTAATCGGCGCACACAAACGTGGCCGTCCCGTCGCGCCGCGCCCGCTTGGCCTGTTCGGGTACAATCGTGAGGCCGATCACCAGCCCATCATGACGAGCGGCAATCGCATTGGCGCTCGCGCCGGCGCCGCAACCAGCATCCAGCAAACATTCACCGGGAGCAAGCTGGGCCGCTGCTAATAACGTTTCGTCAATTGAACGCAGGGCAGCGCGATGGCTCCGAACCTGCTGCCACAAACCGGCATGCATCGCCTGCGAACCGCGGATGATGCCGAGCACGCGGAACATCCAGTCGGTCTGGCGATAAAACGCGCGCACGGCGTTGTGAGGGTGAACCATGGTCAACACCTTACCCTCGTGTCATTGCGAAGGCGCGCCCCACCCCGCGTGTCATGGCGAGGGAGTGGCGGCTACCAGCGTAGCTAGCGCCACCCGACCGCAGCAATCTCCCCCTTTGGCGGAACGCATACCCGAGCAGATGCAGTCCGGAGGAGATTGCTCTGCCGCGCTCCGCTCGGCACGCAACGACATACGCAAACCACGTGTCATTGCGAAGGCGCGCAGCGGAAGCAATCTCCCCTTTGGCGGAAGAGATGCCTGTGCGCCGCCATCTGCTGCTCGAACAAGCTATTGATACGACCAGACTCGCACTGTCGAATCGAAACTGCCGCTGGCCAACAAATCACCACCCGGCGCAAACGCCACCGAGGTGACACTTTCGTTATGCCCGCTCAACTCCCAGCGCAACGCGCCATCGCGCACCCGCCAGATGCGCACGGTCCGGCCATAATGCGCGCTCGCGAGATACTGATTATCGGGGCTAAACGCTAAGCTGAAGCATGCGCCGGAAGGGGTTGCCAACATTTGCAACGGCTGGCCATCATCGACCCGCCAAATAAAGATCAGGCCATCGCCGCCGGCACTCGCCGCCAATTGTCCATTCGGGCTGAAGGTGACACTAAAGATCGCATCGCTATGCCCGTGCATCACCCGCACCAACGAACGATCATGCATCTGCCAAAGTCGTAAGACCCGATCATGGCCGGCGGATAGCAGCAGATTGCCATCAGGGCTAAAGGCCACGCTATTGATCACCCCCTCATGACCGGGCAATATACCGCTCAAGGTACCATCAGTCGCGTGCCACAAATAGACCACCGGATCCCAGCCGCCGGTCACGATCAAATCACCGTGCGGTTGGAACGCAATGCTAAAAACCGCACCGTGACGCTGGCCATCACCCAAATGCATGAGAAGTTCGCCATCAGTAACGCGCCAGATCCGCGCGCCGTGCTGGCGACCCGCCGCCGCAATCCGCTGACCGTCAGGACTAAACACGACGGCATTGACTTCGCCAATATTCCCGCTAATGACGCGCTGCAATTGGCCATCAGGCAACCGCCAGAGCCGGAGCATGCCATCCCATGACCCTGTCGCGAGTATGTCCTGATCAGGACTAAATGTCAGACTGTTCACCCAGCTCTGCACAGCTAACAATTGGCGCAGCAACGGTCGCTGGACGGCCAGCGCATCAGTCGCTGGCTGTTCGAGCTGGAACAAGCGGTGATGCGTCGCTAACAAGCGCCGGTTAGGCCGCAACGCCAACCGGTTAGGCTGGCGCAGCCGCCTGCCGGCCAGCGCGCCGTACTCGCTATCCCGCAACTCCGGCGCTACCAGCACCTCCAGCGTCATCGCATCAATAGTTAATAAGCCAGAATGAAAGAGGATTTGCAAATCAGCGCGCAGTAACAGTGCATTATGTGGCTCCGCTGGCCCTTGCGGATCGATCAAGACCGGGCGCAACACATCGGCTACTTGGCAACCACTGATAGCGCAGGCCCCGTCATAGGCTACCAGCAATTTTTGCCACAACACCTCTAACGCCGACGAAACTTGGTCGGCGGACGACCCAACCACACCATTGGGAGAAGAAGGCTGCTGCATTGTCAAACTCGGTCGTCGAATGCGCTAGTATCCACGTGGTGCCAACAATCATAGATCAACTATATAAACGATACCTGTGAGTCACCACGTTGTAAGATAACATTTCTGTCAAATTGTTAGCAAACAGAACAACGCCAAGCACTACCGCTCGACGACCGACCATTATTCAACTTGGCGCAACCACCCTTGCACGGCAACCAAATCGTCCGGCGTGTTTAGATTAAGCAACGAGCGCGCAGCAGGATCATAACGACGCCAGAGGGCAGGGCCGGGATCAACCCAACGCAACGCCATCAATGCAGCTTGCAAGCGGCGTTCGCCAGCAGCAAAGGCCCGGCGCAACTGCGGGAGCGCGCTTTGCCGGTAGACAGCGAACAGTGGCTGTGGGTGATCAGGCTGGCCGGGGGGAGTAGGCGCCAGCGCATCGCCGGTAAACGGCCACTGCGCTAGCGCCGCTAGCACTTCTGGAACAATCAGCGGCATATCGGCGGCAATCACCAAGGCCGCCGGTGCGCGCATAGCTTGCAAACCGCTGATCAGACCGCCAAGCGCGCCGCTGCCCGGCTGCTCATCGGGCACAATCCGCGCTGGCAAGTCAGACCACGCTTCAGCATCATTGAGTACGACGATGGTCTCAACGCACAGAGGCTGCAACAGCGCAACGGCGTGGCCAAGCAGATGCGGGCCGCCTTCGCCCCACAGCCGCAACCGCCGCTTATCAACGCCAAAGCGGCGACTACGCCCGCCGGCGATCACTATCCCACTCAGCTCGATATCACTAGACATGCGCACGTACAGCGAGGTGATTATGAGCCAACTTTGCCCAGCGACGCAAGGAACTCAGCATTATTCTTCGTCTTGGCCATTCGGGTCAGCATCAACTCAGCGCCTTCATTCTCGCCAACCATGCTGACCATTCGCCGCAGCATCCAGCTCTGACGCAGCGTCACCGGATCGAGCAACAGATCCTCGCGGCGGGTGCCCGAACGCTGGATATCAACTGCGGGGAAGATGCGCTTCTCAGCCAGCTTACGATCGAGATGCAGCTCCATGTTACCGGTACCCTTGAACTCCTCGTAGATCACATCGTCCATACGCGAACCAGTATCAACGAGGCAGGTAGCGATAATGGTGAGCGAGCCGCCATCTTCGATATTACGCGCTGAACCGAAAAACCGCTTGGGCGGGTAGAGCGCCGCCGGATCAACACCGCCGGAGAGCGTGCGCCCGCTTGGCGGCATCGCAATGTTATAGGCGCGGGTCAGACGGGTGAGCGAATCCATCAAAATCACCACGTGGCGCCCGTGCTCCACCTGCCGCTTGGCCTTTTCGAGCACCAATTCGGCCACCTTGATATGCTGCTCGACCGGCTCATCGAACGTGGCGGCCACCACCTCACCCTGCACCGAACGGCGCATATCGGTTACTTCTTCGGGCCGTTCGCCGATTAAGAGCACAATGAGCTGAATATCAGGCGCATTGGTCGTCACACCATTGGCGATCGCCTTGAGCAACATCGTTTTCCCAGCTTTGGGCGGAGCAACGATCAAACCGCGCTGGCCACGACCAATCGGCGCAATCACATCAACAATGCGCGTCGGGAGAATATTCGGCTCAGTCGAGAGCACAATCTGCACATTGGGATGGATCGGCGTCAACTGCTCGAATAACGGTCGCTTCTGGGCCATTTCGGCTGGCAGGCCATTGATCCGCTCGACATAGAGCAACGAGGGGTAACGTTCAACCTCTTTGGGCGGGCGCACACGACCCTCGATCATATCGCCAGTGCGCAGATTAAAGCGGCGGATCTGGGATTGCGCCACGTACACATCATCGTTGCTGGGGCTCAGCCGCGGATTACGTAAGAAGCCGTGGCCTTCGGGAACGATTTCCAGTAAGCCGGAACCCTGCATTGTCACCGGTTCTTCAACCACAGCAGTTGTTGCCGGCGCAGCAAGCACACCTTCGCTCCCGGCTGATGACCCCGCATCACCATTCACCCGGCGCCGGCGCCGGCGCGTCTTATCGGCTGATTCGGGAGTACCTGTCGTCATACGCTTGTCATCCATTGCGTGTCTTATCACTCCTCTGCGTGGATTGCACCGGTTGGCGGAGTAGTATGGTCGGCGGATGAGTCGGGCAATCGGCCGGATGCAGCTTCACCCGAACGATAGCCGAGCGCCTCAAGACGATGGTGGATCTCTTCAATCCCCTTCGCACCCAAATTACGAATCCCCATAAGGCCACGATCATCAAGGCGCAACAACTGCCCGATGGTGTGGATCTCCGCGCGGCGCAAACTGTTGTAGGTTCGAGTACTTAAACCAAGCTCATCAATCGTGCGATTGGCAATCTCTTCCGGGATCGGCGGCGGCAGGTTGGGCTGCTGTTCAGGCTCTTCCGGCTGGTTCAAGCTCACAATCCGGCCAAAATACTGAGTTAAGATTTGGGCAGCGTGGCTCAACGCATCACCCGGCTTGATGGTGCCATCAGTCCAAATCTCAAGAATGAGCCGATCGTAGCCGGTGAGTGGATCATCACCCATCTCTTCCACCAAAAAGTTGACCCGCGGAATCGGACTAAAAAGAGCATCAACTGCAATCTCGCCAATCGGCATGCCACTCACTGTATCGGCTAACTGCACCCCCCGGCCACGCTCAACCGTCAACTGCATTTCGAGCGTTGTGTTCTCATCGTCAATCGTGCAAAGGTAGTGTTGCGGATTCACGATCTCGACGGTGCTAGGAGTATCAATATCACCTGCAAACACGGGGCCGGGGCCATGCTTAACCAACTGCAACGCCACTGCCCGATCGCTATACGAACGCAGCCGAATACCTTTCACATTGAGCACCAACTGGGTGCCGTCTTCTACGACGCCGGGAATAGCAGTAAATTCATGAATCACACCCGCCACTTTAATCCGGGTAATAGCGGCGCCGGGGATTGACGAGATCAACACGCGGCGCAACGCATTCCCGAGCGATGAGGCATGGCCGCGTTGCAGCGGCGCGATGGCGAAGCGGCCATAATTTTCAGCCGCTGCAATGAGGGTAACCCGTGGCGTGATCAGCGACAGTTCAAGCGTTTCCATATTCCTGTTCCAGAAGGCTCTGCGACTCTAATGGCGCCCGTTGCTGCCATGACGCACCGGCGCGCCCAACGAACAGTGCGCCTTGCCGAGCAATGGCGTGTCGGACTGGCAGACTCAACCACAATAACGAGAGCGGGAAGCTGTGCTTACAGTGCGCTTTGTTGGCGGCGCTGTAGCGCAGTTGGCGGCGGCAATGCGCCTACATGTGCGCGTGACTTTATCATATCGGTGAGAGTTACACGCTGTGTTGGTCACAGACTCGTTATATGATACCATAAATTAGCGTATCTGTCGCAGACAGTACCGCCGCAACGATCTGTTATCGTCACCCGATTACTGCGACGCCCCGGTGGGCCGTCGCTTGAGGCGATGTACGTTATGAACAAGACCCAGCGTGATTGGTTAACGCTTATTCTCATGATCGCTGGCGTAGGCTGGATTGTCATCAGCCGGCCGCCGGATCTGCCGTCGGTAACGGTGAGCCCACGAACGGGCTTTATCGCACCGGCCATTGCCTTGCCGCTGGCCAATGGCGAGACGCTAGCGCTGTCGGCGTTGCGCGGTCAGGTTGTAATCGTTAATTTCTGGGCCAGTTGGTGCGGCCCTTGCCGGGCCGAAATGCCCACCTTGGAAAAGATCTATCAAGCTGAAGGTGAGCGTGGCTTGACGATTCTGGCCGTCAATAGCACGGTGCAAGACGATGAAGGCGCAGTGGTGGTCATGCAACGCGAGTTCGGACTGAGTTTTCCGATCGTGTTTGACCGTAACGGCGAGACCGGCCAGCGGTATGGCATCCGGATGCTGCCGACCACGTTCATTGTTGATCGAACCGGTGTCATCCGGGAGGTCTTCTTTGGCGGGCCGCTCAGCGAAGCTAGCCTGCGCAGCGTGATCGAACCGTTGCTCGGTGAATAGGCCGCGCTGCGCATGACTGCTTCATCAAGCAGCCAAACGTAACAGACCTTGTTGCCGCTCAGTGTAACGTATACGCTACCGAAACCTTATGCTTCCAGTGCTTAACATTGGCCCCTTTGCCTTGTACACACCCGGCCTAATCCTGCTGCTAGGCGGCTGGCTCATCTTGCAAGTCAGCGGACGCGCTGCCCGCCTCAAGCAGCTTGACGGCGACCGGCTCGAGATGATCATCTTTATCACTATGCTGGCCGGTGTCATCGGCGCGCGCCTCGGCTATGCGCTGATGGCATGGCCGAGCTATGTAGCCGATCCGTGGGCCTTGCTCTCGCGTGATTTGCAAGCCTTTTCTCCGCTAGCCGGCGTGGCGACGGCCATCATAATCGGCAGTGTGATGCTCTGGCGACAACGCTGGCCGTTGTGGCCCACCTTCGATGCGCTCACGCCGGGAATCGCCCTCGCCGTCCTCACCCATGCTATCGCCCAATTGGCCAGCGGCGATGGTTACGGTCTGCCGGCTGAAGTGCCATGGGCGATCAATCTGTGGGGTGAATTGCGCCACCCTACCCAACTCTACGCTGCGCTCACGGCGCTAATCGCCTTAGTTGTCTGGCGGGTGCGTTACCGCCAGTCGCAACCGCACGGCATGCTCTTTCTCACTGTCAGCGCTTTGCTCGCCGCCGGTACGTTGATCGGCGAAGGATTTGCCGCCACCGGCTGGCTCTTGCCGGGTCAGGTGCGCGGGTCGCAAGTCGTCGCGTTAGCGATACTTGTCATCATTGTACGGATCTGGCCAGAGATCTTTCTGCAACACAACTACAGATAACGCGGTATACTAGCAGTACAACGAACCACTTTTGCTGCTAAGCTCCGAGAAAACACATGCGGGTGTTGATCGTCGAAGATGAATTAATCATTGCCCAAGACCTAAGCCAGACCTTGCGGCGCATCGGCCATTCGGTCGCCGATGTGGTGACAAGTGGTGAAGCGGCGTTGGCTACGGTGGCGCGGCAACCGCCTGATCTGGTCTTGATGGATATTCGCCTCAGCGGGGCTATGGACGGCATTGAAGCCGCACGCCAGATTTACAGCCGTTGGGGGGTGCCGGTCGTCTTTTTGACTGCGCACGCCGACGATCAGACTTTGCGCGAGGCGCTCCTCGCTGAACCATGGGCTTACTTGCTTAAACCGTTTGACGAACGCGAGCTTGAGGTCGCTATTGCCGTCGCCGCTTATAAGTACCGGCTTGAACGGCGCCTGCAGTCTAGCGAACGCCATCTCCGCACGACCTTGACCAGCATCGGCGATGGCGTAATTGTCACCGATCCGCAAAGCCGGATCACCTTTGTCAATCCGGTGGCTGCGCGCTTGTTGGGCATTACCCCCGAGGAGGCTATCGGTTGGCCCTTGGCGCGCATTTATACCTTGGTTGCCACCAATACCGGCTTGCCGGCTGATAGCACGCCGCCCCATCCCGATTCGGTAAATGGCTTGCCAGCCCCGGTCACGCTCCTGACCCGGAATGGCGATCGCTTGCTGGTTGAGCATACCGTAGCCCAAATAACCGGCGCTGACGGTGCAAATGAGGGTGTCGTGATCGTGTTCCGTGATGTCAGTGAACGGCAACGGGCAATCAACCAGTTGCAAGAAGCGAAACGCCGATTACAAACTAATCAATCGTTGCTAGAACAGCGTGAACAGGCACTCACCGCTCTCGGTACGCTCGCGCATACCCTTAACGCAGCGCGCTCGCGCCAAGAGATCTATGCGGCCATCATTACCGCTGGCGCGAACTTGTTACACGGCTATCGTGGTTCTTTGTTGATCTACAACCCTGCCACCGATCTTGTCCATCCGGTTGGTCACTGGGGTGAACCACTCGTTCACCGGCCGGTACCGCGCTGCTCGTGTTGGGGAGAACGGCGCTGGGCGTTGAGTCTGGCCGGCGATAGCCATGTATGCAATTTTATCCCGAACGGGTTGCTCGGCGAGCGGATGTCGTTACCCATCCGGCAACACGATGAGGTGATTGGCGTACTGAGCCTGTACCATCCCGATCCAGCACAGGGCAGCGGCTACCAGTTGGCAGCAATGATTGCCGAATTGGCTAGTCTGGGGTTCGGCGCGTTAGCTGGCAAGCATATGGCCAAGGTGATGAACCGCGCTGATCCGACTGATGAATGATGCCACTCGTCGCCGCCGCGCATGACGGGGAGGAGCCGGTATTGTTGTAGAGAAGAGGAGCGTTGGTGGAATTTCCTGCCGCCATCACGAACTTGCCTAAAGCGCCAACTGGGATTCGTGGTCTCGATGACATCACCGGCGGCGGTCTGCCGCGAGGCCGGACGACCTTGATCTGCGGCGGCGCTGGCTGTGGCAAGACCCTGCTCGCGTTTGAAACGTTGGTCCGCGGCGCGGCGCTCTACGGCGAACCCGGCCTCTTTGTCTCGTTTGAAGAGAGCCCGGCTGATTTGCGTATGAATGTGGCGAACCTTGCTATTGATGTCGCCAATTTGGAACAGCGCGGGTTGTTGCTGCTCGAACAGATTTCGCTTGAGCAGGGTGAAATAGCAGAGGTGGGCGAGTACGATCTCGAAGGCCTCTTCATTCGGCTTGGCCTGCTGATTGATCGCATTGGGGCACAACGGATCGTGCTCGATACGATTGAAACCCTCTTTAGCGCGTTTGGCAATCAATCCATTCTGCGCGGCGAATTGCAACGTCTCTTCCGCTGGTTGCGCCAGCGCGGCCTGACCGCCATAATTACCGCCGAACGTTCCGGGCAAGGCCTGAGCCGCTTTGGGATCGAAGAGTTTGTCGCTGATTGCGTCATTTTGCTCGACTACCGGATTACCGAGCATGTGTTGACCCGCTATGCCCGCATCGTCAAATATCGCGGCTCTTCTCACGGCGTCAATGAGTATCCCTTTACGATCGGGCCACATGGCATCACTATGCTGCCAATCACCTCGTTTACGCTGAGGTATCCGGTTTCCGCTGAACGCATCTCAAGCGGCTTTCCCGATCTCGACCACTTGCTCGATGGCGGCGGCTATTACCGCGGCTCCACCATTCTAGTAAGCGGCCCGACCGGTTCGGGCAAAACAAGCCTTGGCGCATCGTTTGTCGCCGCTGCCTGCGCCCGCGGCGAACCGGCGATCTTCTTCGCGTTCGAGGAATCAGCCGATCAAATCGTGCGCAATCTGCGCTCGATCGGGATTGATTTGCAACAATGGCGCGATCGCGGCCTCTTGCAGATCATCAGTAGCCGGCCCTCGTTGGCCGGTTTAGAGACCCACTTGATCACGTTGCTCGAAGCGGTGGAACAGAGCGGCGCGCGCGCCGTAGTGATCGACCCGATCACCGGCTTTCATACCATCAGCCGTCCGGTTGATATTACGACGATGCTGTTCCGCCTCTTCGATGGCCTTAAGTCGTTGGGTGTCACCACCCTCGCTACCAGCTTAACCAATGCCGGCGCCGATCCTGCCCAGAGTGAGGTCAATATTTCATCGCTGGTCGATACGTGGATCGTCTTGCGCAACCACGAGACCAACGGCGAACGCAACCGTAGCTTGCTGGTGCTCAAATCCCGCGGCATGCGCCATTCCAATCAGGTGCGCGAGCTGGTGATGGATGCGCACGGGTTGCGATTGGTGGAAATTTACGCCGCCGGTGAGACGGTGTTGATTGGCGCTGCCCGCATCGCCGAACAAGAGCGGCTCCGGCACGAACAGGAACTGCACGAGCGGGAAGCGATCCAGCGCCAGCGTCGTTACGCCTTGCAACAGCGCCTGTTGGCATTACAGATCGAGGCGTTGCAAGCCGAGTTGGCTGCGCTCGATGACGAGATGAACGCGGCAGCCGACCTATCGGAAGCACGCGCACGCGCGCAGATCCAGAGCCGGCTCGCGACCAGCCGGTACCGTGACTCTACTCAAGAGGGTAGCGATGGCAGATGAAGCGCCGGAGTATGAATATGATCTGTGGCTCTACATTGCCGGACAGACTCCCAAAAGTCTGCTCGCAGTCGCTAATTTGCGCCGGATTTGTGACCAATACCTGCATAATCGCTATCGGGTTCACGTGATCGATTTGCATCACGAACCCGAACGAGCGATTAGCGATAATATTCTGGCTATTCCAACCTTGGTGCGCAAGTTGCCGCCGCCGATACGCAAAATCGTTGGCGATCTCTCGAATACGGAACGGGTGCTGGTTGGGCTGGATCTAACACCCCGGCGACATACAGGGAGCTGAGCCGATGGATATCACCAATCAGCCAGTTGTACCATTGCTGCGGTTGTACGTCGCCGGCGCAACCAGCCGCTCGACCCGCGCAATTACCACGGTGCGCCGGTTGTGCGAGCGGTATATGCCCGGTCGCTACCGGCTTGAGGTAATTGATGTCTACCAACAGCCCGATCGGGCGCGCGAAGATCACATTATCGCGACACCGACACTGCTGGTTGTCGAACCCGGCCCGCCTACGGCGTTTATCGGTGAATTGCGTTCGTCGGATTGGCCGCGAGTGGCTGCTGCGTTGAATATTCTGACCGATGATGATTGAGGAGTGTCGCTTCACGAGCGTGGTACCGGCAACACACGGGGTTGCCCCCATACACCCTCGCGCGAATACATAGGGAAGTGCCGTATGGGAAATGAGCCACAGATGAGTCCAGCCGAGATTGCTCGCCTTCAAGCGCGCCTCACTGAATTGGAAGAGTTGGTGCGGGCATTACAGATGGGTGAGGCTGATGCGCTGGTGATTGATGGGCCGCGCGGCCCGTTGATCTATACCCTGCGCGGCGCCGAACATCCCTACCGGGTGTTGGTCGAAACCATGAATGAAGGCGCCTTGACCCTACTGGCCGATGGCACCATTCTCTATTGCAATAGCAAGTTCGCTGAAATGGCCGGTCTGCCCCAAGACCAATTGACTGGCCGCTCGTTACTCGATCTGGTCGCGCCGGCTGACCGGCTCCTCTGCGCTGAATTGCTCTCCGCTGGCGCCGCCGGTTCGAGCAAAGGCCCAATCACGCTGCAAGCGGTTGATGGCTCGCAGCGACCAGCGCAGATCTCGTTGCGCGCCCTACGTGACGAGACCGAAGCCAATATGTGTGCTGTAGTGACCGATTTGTCAGGGCCGCAAGCGGTTGCCGCCCAACTGCGCGCCGCACTGGCAGAAAAAGAGTTGTTGCTGCGCGAGGTGCATCATCGGGTCAAAAATAATTTGCAGATCGTGTCGAGTCTCTTGCGCTTGCAAGCCGAGAATATCAGCGATGAGCGGGTCAGCGCCGCAGTTCAAGATAGCCAAAACCGCATTCGTGCCTTGGCGATAGTGCATGAGCAACTGTACCGCTCAGAGAGTCTGGCCCATATCGATATTGGCGAGTATCTGCAAAATATCGCCACCAGCGTCTGGCGTTCACTCAGTATGCGGGGCAGCCCGATCCGGCTGGTCAGCGAAGTGAGCCACGGCATTAGCATCAATATCGATCAGGCAATTGCGTTGGGCTTGATTGTCACCGAGTTGGTCTCGAATAGCGTCAAGCACGCTTTTCCCCATGGCACGAAAGACGGTACGATCAGCCTACGGTTACACAAAGACGGTGATACATTGCGCGTTGAGGTTGCCGACAACGGCATCGGTATGCCATCCACGGTCAACACTGGCGGCGGCAGCCTTGGTATGCAATTGGTGCAGGGCCTCTGCCGCCAGATCGGGGCCACCTTGCAATTTGGCGCTGGGCCGGGTACCACGGTGGCGATTCAGGTACCGATGGGGAAGGTTGATGCCGGTTGAAGGCACAGCCTGCACTTAACCGGCATCCGTGGCTGGCAACACGTGCAACGCGCGTAACGCCTCTTCCTGCTGCTCGAACAGATGCGGCGCTACCCCACGCGCCGTCAGGGCGTCGCCGATCTTCATGCGCAAAAAGGCGCTCGTCGTATAGCGCGTGACGTGGGTGTAATACCGCTCCATCAAATGCGCGACCATGGCGCTATATTCTAGCAACAGTTCAGGCGTAATGCTGAAGTTGTCGTAGTTGACCACCGCCGCCATACGTTGGCCGGCCCGGCGCGCCAGTTGGTCAACGTGATCGGCAATCGCGGTGATCTGTTCAGGCCGGGTGATGCGCAGACCTTCGAAGTTGATAAAGAGAATGCCGCTGTGCGGGTCATAACTAAAGCGCCGTTCGAGCGGCAACCCAACTAGTTCTGCCCGCAGCCCCATTGGCCCATCCCGAAATATGCGCGCATCCATCAAGCGCACATCGGCGGCCAGCGCCGGGCGGAACGCCATCTGGGCCAGAATATCGCGTTCAAGGTCAATGCCGGGAGCAATCTCGCACAACGCAATGCCATCGGGAGTGAGCCGGAAGACGGCGCGCTCGGTCACATAGAGCACCGACTGTCCTCGCTTGGCCGCGTAGCGCCCGCTAAAGGTAATGTGCTCGACCTGCTCGACGAATTTGCGCTCACGCCCCTCTTGTACGATCTGGAGCTTCCCATCGTGGACTTCCACCTGCAAGCCGCCGGCGGTAAAGGTGCCTACGAACACCACCCGGCGCGCATTTTGGCTGATGTTGATAAAACCGCCAGCCCCAGCCAGCCGCGGGCCAAATTTGCTGACGTTAAGGTTGCCCGCCGCATCGGCCTGCGCCAAGCCGAGAAAGGCCAGATCCAACCCGCCGCCGTCATACAGATCAAACTGCGCCGGTTGATCGACAATCGCATCGGTATTGATACCAGTACCGAAATTGAGCCCGCTGCTCGGAATGCCGCCGATCACCCCCGGCTCGGTCGTGAGCGTTAACAGATCGGAGATGCCCTCTTCGGCGGCTACCGCCGCAATCCCTTCCGGCATACCAATGCCGAGGTTTACCACCGCATTAGCCTGTAGTTCAAATGCCGCCCGGCGCGCGATCAGTTTACGCTCGTTGAGTGGCATCGGCGACAACAGCTCGGTAGGCACCCGAATCTCACCGCTCAGCGCTGGATCGTAAGCCACGGCAAAGGTCTGCCAATGATGTTCGGGGCTCGCAACGACGATACAATCGACCAGAATGCTGGGAATCTTGACGTGACGGGGCGAAAGGGTACCACGCTGGGCCAACCGCTCGACCTGCACGATCACGATCCCGCCGGAATTGTGAGCGGCCATCGCCAACGCCTGCGCTTCCAGCGTCAGCGCCTCGCGCTCCATGGTGATATTGCCTTCGATATCGGCGGTTGTACCGCGCAAGATGGCAACATTGATCGGGAAGGTCTTATAGGCTAGATACTCTTCGCCATCAAACGTGATCAGCTCAACCAGATCAGTTTGGGTGCGCTCGTTGAGTTTACCGCCGCTAATGCGTGGATCGACAAATGTGCCGAGGCCGACGCGCGTAATGGTGCGCGGCTTGCCGGCGGCGATGTCACGGTAGAGGTGGGTAATCACGCCCTGCGGCAAATTATAGGCTTCGATCTGCCCACTGACAGCAAGGCGTTGCAAGGCCGGCACTAACCCCCAGTGACCGCCAATGACCCGGCGCACCAAACCGGGTAGGCCGAGATGGTTTAACCCTTTCGCTTTCCCATCGCCCTGCCCAGCCGCATAGACGAGAGTCAGATCACGCGGTTGACCGGTGGCGCGAAACCGTTCCGCCAAGGCGATCGCGATCTCTTCGGCAAAGCCGGTGCCGACAAACCCACCCGTCGCCACCGTATCACCGCTGCAGATCACGCGCACAGCATCGGCAGCGCTCACTACTTTATTGCGGCGACCCTGCGCTTCCTGATCAACCTGCATCATGCCCTCACGATTGCCAGCTACTCAAGCCGTGCTTCCAACGCTCGCATCGCCGTCACCAAATATTCCTGCCGGATCGCCGCCGTCACATCGCCACGAGTACGCTCAAGCACCGCTCGCAGCGCATCAGTGGTGCGCCGCAGACCGCCGGTAATCGCCTCGGGAAAATCGACCGTGATCAATGCGCTGTAGATATCGTCCATCACGCCAAGCAATTGTTCACCACGCGCTACCTCGCCCCGACGCAAGCCATCGAGAATCGCCCGGCGCAGCTCGCTTGCCGCCTCGGCTAGACCATTGAGATAGGCCGCTGGCTCAACGCCAATCATTTCACCGGTTGGCGGCTCGTCACCGGCAAGAAAGGCCAGCACTAAGTGCGCCTCAGCATACTCTTTGAGCGCATCTTGGGTATAACCGGCATAACGCACTTCGGGCGCGCCGGCGGTAGCGTCATTGAGTTCGGCTACTACCCCCTCGGCAACCGCTAAGAGATGGCGGGCCGTCGTATAATCGCCGCGATGGGCGGCGCGAATACTGTTGGCGCTCTGCCGCACTAAAACGCGGGTCGCTGCGATCGCACGCTCGCGCGCGATGTGGATACTCTCAAGCTGCACTACGCACCCGGCAACAATCTGCTCGATGCTCATACCCAACCCCTTGCTTGTTCAGCGTAGTAGTTATTATAGCATCGATTGCAGATATAACCGATTCCGCGACACGCGGTTATGTCGATTGACACCAGTAATGACGCCGAGCAACTCACTAGCCCGCGATACTCATCAATTCGCGTGCTCCCACACCCACCAGATCACCCTCATCTGCTGTCGCAGGTTGGCCGACACCATAGCGCTGCCAGCCTAATCGGCAGTGATGCGCGCCGCACTGCACCCGACTCGCTATAACCCTCCCATTGACCAGTACGAGAGGGCGTTGCCTCCACAGCAAGCTCCTGTGTATGGCGAAACGAACCCTGAAGCGATCGGCCCGCGCTCGTGGGTAATGTGTGCTGCGTTCGCAACCACCAGAGACAAGTGGGGAGAAAAACGGTTGCCAGTGTAGGTAAGGAGCGGCATCCGACATAGCTGGCACCACCCGGCCACAGCACTACGCCACTTGAGCGAACTGGATGCCTGAAACGCTTGGGCGGCTAGATTGCGATTGTTTCATACGAGCACAGAAGCGAATCCTGCGCCGACTACCCGGTTGCGTCCGGCCGATTTAGCCTCGTACAGGGCAGCATCCGCTCGCGCCAGCATACTGGCCTGATCGTCGCTTGGGTGATATTCGGCCAAACCGAAACTCGCTGTGACGACGCGATCGCTGATCACCGTTTGCCCCATAATATGATGGCGCAAACGATCAGCAAGTTGCTCAGCTTCAGCGAGATGCACGCAGGGCAGGAGCAGGAAAAACTCTTCGCCGCCCCACCGCCCAACGACATCGGTCGAACGAATCGTGTTGCGCGCCAAGCGAGCAAGTTGGCGCAAGACCTGATCGCCGCCTTCGTGGCCATAGGTGTCGTTGATCTGCTTAAAGTGATCAATATCCCACAGACAGATCGTAAATGGTTCGCCGTACCGTTGATGGCGCGCAATCGCCTCTTGCAACTCCTGCTCACAACGCCGGCGGTTGGCCAACCCGGTAAGCATATCGACAAATGCCCACTCTTCCATCAGCTTATACTCGATCTGCAACTGCTGGGATTGTGCCCGGTAACGGCTGACAATATAGATAAAACACAGAAAGATCGCGCCCATACCATACACTTGTAACGAGTACAACCCCAGTTCTACCGGTTCATGTGGCAGACTGAACAGGATTTGACCGCCAAGAATGACCACCGAGAGGCCGTACAAACCGGTGACTATCATCACGCTAGTACGATGGTGGAAGAGATGAAAACCGAGCGTACAGATCATGAGCAAGAACCAGATATCGTCATTAACGGTCTGCTCCCAACGCAATTCCAGTGTTTGGCCGAGCAGGAGCGGCGGTACGATCCCGTTAAATAACAACGACTCGGCAGCAAACACCATAAACATTAGCCGTTCAACGGTCGTTAATCTACCGCGCCGGGTGGTGACCATCCAGATCACGAGGAGGGAAACCGCGATCAGAAACAGATCGTTGGCGATGTAAATGAGGCGCACAGACAATGGTTGGATGTGATCAAGACTCTGCTTGACAACATCGAGCGCCACCATCAAGACACCCAGCGAACCGGCGATCTGGTAGGTACGGCGACGTTGTTGGTCGAAGCGTCCGCGTTCTTGTTCGATGACGGTTTGCATAGCAGAAAGGGGCTTCGCCACCGCAGCAACGATGAGGTATTGGAACTTTAGCCAATGCTACGCCAACGAAGTGATGCTGATTAGAGGACAATTCACCTTACTATGTACTAATGTACTAACGTTGAGTTTTGAGCAACCTGTGAAACTATTCCCATTTGTTATACCTGATTTGGCATAGGGTTGGGAGGAGAAATGACACCGAAATCTTTATCTATGAGAGCAAGTTTGTACCACCAGCAGCGATTCGCTCTGCATGCTCCGCCTCCTACAGACTCATAACGCAACACATTAGACACGGAACAAGACAATGGTAGAGGTCACGCATTACAGGAACGCAACAGGCAGGCTTGCCAACGGAGCATTCACACACACTCGATTGCGCCCGGTGGATTTGGCCGTGTATAAGGCTTCGTCAGCCCGCGCCAACAAGCTGGCCAGATCATTATTGCAATACTCAGCTAACCAAAACTAGCAGTGACCGGACGATCGCCAATTACAATTACTGACATTATCTCATGCCTCAGCCGCTCAACCAACTGCTGCGCCTTAGGCAACCGGGTATGTGGCAACAGTCAGAAAAACTCTTCCCCACCCCACCGGCCAACCGTGTCAGCCGCGCGGATTTGAGAGCGGGCTACTTGGGCTATCTGGCGCAACACGTAATCACCTGCTTCGTGGCCGTAGGTATCATTGATCTGCTTAAAGTAGTCAATGTGCCATAGGCAAATGGTGAACGGCCACCGTAACGCTTGCCGCGCGCCATCGCCTCTCGCAACGCCTGTTCGCAGCGGCACCGGTTGGCAATCCCGGTCAAGCCATCAAATAACGCCCACTCTTTCATCAATGCGTATTCGGTTTGCAATTGTTGCGCCTGCATTCCGGTAGTGGCTCATCACATCGATAAACCCCAGCAATACCGCTGCCGAACCGAAGATTTGCAACGCTTGCCACCCCGCTGCAAGATCAGCGCCTTGCATACTCGCGAACCACATCTGACCGGCCACCATTGCTGTCGAAAGACCGTAAAAACCGATCGTAAACGCCATCGCGATTTGATAGCGAAATAGGTGAAACGCGAGCGCGCATACCACCATGATCAACCATACATCATCTCGTCTCATGCCAACGTTGCGCTAGCGTTTGGCCAAATAGTAACGGTACCAAACTATTTAACACAGCGAATCGAAGGTGAACAAGAAGAAGGCGAGTCGTTCGATAAACGCCAGATGATAGCGGCGCTGAGATAACATCCAGATGAGCAACAGCGCGCAAACAGCCATAAACAGGTTGTTGGTCAAATGCACCCAACGTTCTGCCCACGATTAGTACAACTCGGAAGAACTAATAGCAAACACATCAATTGACATGAAAGCGATACTGAACAGACCGGCGATTTGGTAAATTCGGCGGCGTTGGTGTTCAAAGCGCTGAAACTTCTGTTCGGGTGTATCCTGCATGATAAAAAATGTTAAAGAGACGTTGCAATACAATTATCCCATTCACATGTTACACTCTTAATAATCAAACTATCATCGAAGAACAACCAGCACTATTACAAAAAAAATCTATTAACCGTGTTATCTTGTAGCGTAAATTATATTCTAACACAGAAAACAGATTACGCTCAATTAGCATAACATGAACTAAATCGAATTTGAAGAGTGTTTGCAGTTAAAAAATAGTTTACTTTTCGCGCCAAGCCAGCACTCGCGCCGGTGCGCCGTCAGCCTGCACGAGGGGAAGGGGGAGGAACGCAAAGGTATAGCGTGTACCACACTCCAATGCAGCCAGATTGCAGAGATTTTCGGCAATGAGGATGTTGTTCCCTAAGAGAGTCAGGTGCGCGGCATCGTTGCCATCAACGGTTGAGTCGACGCTGAAGGCATCGATCCCCACCAACGTCACGCCAACATCAACCAGCGCCTGCGCCAATCCAGCGCTCAGATACGGATGACGAGCATACACATCAGTGCCCCAATACGCTTCCCAGCCAGTGCGGATAAGAACCATCAGGCCTGCCGGCAACGCCACGCCAGCCAACACCTCTGGCCCGATCGGTGCATTGGCCTCATACCCGCCGGCATCGATCACGATTCCCGGACCAACCAGCCGCGCAGGTGGAATCGCATCAATTCCGACTCCGCCGGCAAAGCGATGGCGCGGCGCATCAAGATGGGTGCCGCTGTGACTGCCGAGTTGCAGCGCGCTGATCTGCCACGGCGGGTTAGGCAACGGTGTGATTTGTACCGGCGGATCACCCGGATATACCGGCATGCCGGATGTGATCGGGCGGGTGAGATCGTAAATCATGCGTGGCGTGGCTTACTGCTGGCACAATGACAACACTCTCCGGCTGGAAGCTGATCTGGACCTCGCTCCCTGCCGCGATACCGAGATCAGCATACGCGGTGTAGGGGTGGGCAATCTCTAGCATCGCCCCACCAACCGCAATCCGCACCTGAAATAACCGCCGGCCCGGCCACTGCTCGACAATCCGGCCCGGCAAGAGATTGTGATTGGCAAACCGGGACAGCGGACGATCGGGGTAGACCAACCAAATTTCTTCGGGCCGGATGAAGGCCGTGACCATCTCACCTAGCGCCGGCGGTTGCGCCGGCAACGCGGCGGCGATCCGCCATCCCTGCCAATCAAGCCAGACTCGCTCAAGCTCAATGCCAATCACTTGCGCTGTAATTACATTGGCTATGCCCAGAATCTGCGCCACCCGCACATTGGCCGGATACCGGCAGACCTCGGCTAACGGCCCGATCTGCTCGATCTGGCCCTCGCGTACAATCGCGATCCGGCTCCCAACCGCAAAGGCGTCATCGAGATTATGGGTGACGTAGATCACAATCAGACCGCGTTCGGCTTGCAACGCGCGCAGATCGGCGTGGAGCTGGTCGCGCACCGGCTGGTCAAGCGCTGAAAATGACTCGTCGAACAAAATCACGGGCGAGTCGGTCGCCAAAGCGCGCGCAATCGCCACCCGTTGCTGTTGCCCGCCTGACAACTCATGGGGTCTGCGCTGGGCCAGATGGGCCAGATGCATGCGATCGAGCAGCTCGTAAGCGCGGCGGCGGGCCTGCGTGCTATTGCCTAACGGAAACGCAACATTCTCTAACGCCGTCATGTGCGGGAAGAGAGCGTAATGCTGGAAGACGTAGCCAATCCGGCGCCGGCGCGGCGGGAGGTTGATCGGCGGTTCGCCTTGACGCTGGCGGAACAACATTGTATCGCCGAGGCTGATCACACCCGCATCCGGCGTCATCAAACCGGCAATCGCCTGCAACGTTTGCGTCTTGCCCGCGCCTGACGGCCCGAATAACACGAGGATTTCGGCCTCAACCTGAAATTGCATGCGTAGCGTCAGATGATCGAGCCGGCGCCGGATATCAACGGACAAGCGCGGTTGCATCTGTCTCCTCCTACGTCGTGATCTGCGTCGCGGATGGCGCTTGGCGCGGGCGTTCCAGTTGACGCACCCACCATAAGCCCACAAAGGCTACGGCTGTCATGACCAATACCATCAAGTTGGCGTCAGCGTACCGTTGCGCTTGCACTGCATCATAAATCGCGACCGGCAAGGTTTGTGTGCGGCCGGGAATATTACCCGTCACCATCAAGGTAGCGCCAAATTCGCCCAGCGCCCGCGCGCCTCCCAACACGATGCCGGCCACAATCCCGCGCCGCGCCAGCGGTAAGGTGATCCGGGTAATGATCCGTAGTTCGCCGGCCCCCAACGTGCGCGCCGCTTGTTCGAGCCGCGGATCAACGTTCGCCAGTGCAGCTTTGCTGCTCTGGATCATCAGCGGCAACCCTACTACCACCGACGCCACTACTGCTGCCGGCCACGAAAACAAGATGCGGATCTGAAACCATTCCACAATCGGGCTGCCCCGACCCAGCGCCAATAAGAGATAGTAGCCAATCACGCTCGGCGGCAAAATGAGCGGCAGCATTAACAACGTCTCAACCACAATCTGGCCGGGGAACGCGGTGCGCGTAAGCAACAAAGCGATTGGTAACCCAATCACAAAGATAAAAAAAGTCGCAAAGGCGGTTACTTGCAATGACAACCAAAACGCCGGCCAATTCATACTCGCTACCTCGCTGGCTCAATAATCTCGCCGGGCAAGATGAAGCCGTACTTCTTCATAATCTTGTGCCCTTCCGGGCTATTGACAAACTCCATAAACCGGCGAGCAGCTTCATACTGCTTCGAGCTAGTCACAACTGCCGCCATCTGAATCAGCGGATGATCAGGATGCAACTCAGCCGGGATCAGCACCCAATGGCCATTGCTCTGCACACTCAGCGAGAGAGCGACGATCGCCGCTTCGACGTTGCCGGTATCAGCTAGCGTCAAAGTTTGGGCCACATTCTCGCCAAACACCAGCCGGTCTTTGATCTGCTCCCATATCCCAGCCCGTTCCAACGCTTCACGCGCCGCTTGACCATACGGCGCGTGCTCTGGATTAGCAATCGCAATCCGCCGGTAGGCCGGATCGAGTAGATCGGTAAGCTGCTGCAGTTGCAACGCCTGATCAGCCCGCGTCCAGACCGTAATCCGGCCTTGGGCATAGATGGTCATTGACGACTCATCGACTGCCCCCTTAGCCGCCAAATCTTCGACAAAGCTCTTATTCGCCGCATAGAACACATCAAACGGCGCGCCACGCTCGATCTGTTGGGCGAGCTGGCCGGTTGAGCCGATATTGAATACCACCTGAATACCGGTGCGTTCGGTAAACAGCGGCCCAATCTCCTGAAACGCTGGAGTAAGATCAGCGGCAGCCGCAACCGTAATCTCGGTAGATGCAGTCGCTTGGGATGCACCACAGGCGGTTAACATCCAAAGTGCGAGCAACAATATGCTCAATGATTGCGTCATACCACCGTTCCTCTTAGCTTTCAATCACCTCTACCGACTGTTGGCATTTTTCCAACCATACCAACACAGCCTGCAACTGGCCCATGCGGTACTGTAATACCACCCGTTCAAACGAATCGGCTGGCAATCCCTTGCTTTTAGCCTCGTACTCAGCCAGCCAATCCCGGCAACAAACAATCTGCCGCGTCAGTAACTGCGTCGCTACGACTGGCCCTTCACGCCGGGCAAAGTAGTATTTGGCCAAAAATTCCAACCGGATGTCACGGCCACGCGGCACCGGCGTGCTTAACCATTCGGTAAAGGTGGCTTCACCCTGCTCGGTCAACGAGAGGATTTTGCGCGGTGGCCGGCTGCCCTGTCCTTCGAGATGGCAACTGAGATATCCTTCCGCTTCAAGCCGATCAAGCACGGCGTAGAGATGGCTTTGCTTAATTCGCCAGATACAGCCTAACCCATCACACGCTTGAACTTGCTGAAATAATTCATACGGATGCATGGGGCGCTGTCGCACGAACCCCAGCAGAGCTAGCTCAATGGTGAGGGGCTGTTTCTGTGAAGGCATCGCTTACCCCTTGCCGCCGCTGACTACCGTTGCGCAGATACTCATCGCAGCAACGTTACCTTAGAACGCTGCTGAAATCAGGCCCGACCATGAGCTGTGAAGCTAGCGTCACGCAACGTGTTGTGATTTTGTATTTTGAATACTCACAGTATGAACACTATACCGTAACCTTTCATCCCTCGTCAAATTGACCAGCACGGCTAAACGTTTTGTAGTCTCGACACCGGTAATTGTCATCATTTTTGCAGCCGGCGCCACTATACTGCCGGTAGTTGACCAAGCACTCTAACCTAACGGATGCTCGTATGTCACTTGAGACGTTCCCGTTCACCTCGCCAATCCAATCGCTGGTCAAAGACAACCGGCTCCGCCAGCGCTCCGACCACCCGCTGATCCTTGACCCACCACTTGCGATCCTCGATGCAACAGTGACGAGCATTGAGCACTTCTTTGCGCGCAACCAGCAACCGATACCAGATCTTAGCGCAGCCACTTGGGAATTAACGATTGATGGGCTCGTCCGGCATCCACTGGTAATTGATTACCACGACCTGCTCCACAAACCGGTCAGCAGCTTCTTTGCAGTACTCATTGGGCGCGATGATGGCAGCGACGATAGTTACGCCGCGATTGCCAACGCCGAGTGGATCGGCGTGCCAGTTGCGCTCTTGCTGGAAGCTGCCGGCGTCAAGCCGCAGGCGGCTTTTGCCGCCTGTTCGAGCTATGGTACGCAGCCGCAGGTATGTTATGTCCCGCTTGCTAAACTCTGGCAAGATGCGATGCTGGCGTATGCGGTCAATGGCCAACCGCTGCCGGCACTGCACGGCGGGCCGGTACGGCTGGTTGTGCCCGGCTGGGCTGGCGCGTATTGGATGAAATGGATCGAGCGGATCACACTGATCTCAACCGAAGCAGCGCCGCCTGCCGCGCACCGCGATGGTTCGTTAGCCATTGACTGCCGGCTGTTCAATCTCGGTGAGGTCATCCAAGGAAACAATCACCAACCGCTACGCGGGGTGGCATGGTCGGCGGGGCAGGGCATTGCCCGCGTGGCATTGGCGGTTGACGATGGGCCGTGGCATCCAGCCACCCTCGCTAGCGATCTTGGCCCGCGCGCATGGCGACAGTTTAGTTATCACGATCCGGCGGCCATCAGCCTGAGCCGCCAGATAGCGGTACAGATCACCGATGGGGCCGGCCAGACCGTAGTGTACCATTGGCTTCTGTAGCGCCGCACGGTCATACAAACCGTACCGCCGCGCGGTGCTACCGGGAGCTATACGCGAAGCTTGTCGCGGAGATATGCCTCGAGTTCGGCGATCGGCACCCGCTCTTGAGTCATGGTATCGCGATCGCGCACCGTGACTGTGTCGGCCAAGGCCGGGTCTTTGCCCTGCCCGATGGTGTCGAAATCGACTGTGATGCAGAAAGGCGTGCCAATCTCGTCTTGCCGGCGGTAAAGTTTGCCAATCGCGCCGGTGTCGTCATAGACGGTGCGCATCTCGCCGCCAAGCTGCAACCGGCGGCGCACCTCTTTGGCGGTGGCGACCAGTTGGTCGTGGTTGCGCTTGAGCGGGAAGACTGCCGCTTTGATTGGCGCCAGCCGCGGCTTGAGCCGCAAGACAGTGCGGTAATGCTCGTCGATCAGCGGTTGGGCTTGCCCGCGCAGTTTCTTGCCCACCTCAATCTGATCCGCTCCCGGCATCGCCAGCAACTGCTCGACTTCGGGCAACCGCTCGGCCAACGCTTGGCTGAGTTCTTCGCCACGGGCCAGAATTGCATCACGTGACTCGGCGCTAATCTTCTCGTTGCGACCAACCGACTTGAGGAACGATTGCAGCGCCTCGCCAACCATCACTAGCTTGTCATCCGGCAAGGCTTTGGTCAACTCTTCGGCATACCCTTCACACAACACCGCCAGCATAGCACGCCCCACCCCTGCCGACGGCTCGATCACATACGGCACCACGTGCCGGCCACTAGCCTGATCGAAGTAGGTCAGGCGGGCAATGCTATCCTCGTTGCGATTGACGCGCGCGGTCAGGTTAAGCTGATCTTGATCCTTGCTGTGCGAGCCGAGATCGTAATCGGTGCGATTGGCAATCCCCTCAATCTCTTGCACACCGATATTGGGATAGTCGTACATCAGGTCGAAGGTGCGTTTCGAGTAGTGAGCCAGCTCATCGGCGGGCACATCGTAGATCGTGATCCGACGGCGCGGAATGCCGATCTGCTCCCACCACGCCAACCGCGCTTCGAGCCAACGCTGATGCCAAGCTTCGTCGGTGCCGGGCATCACGAAATACTCAATCTCCATCTGCTCGAACTCGCGCACGCGGAAGAGGAAGTTGCGCGGGTTGATCTCATTGCGAAACGCCTTGCCAACTTGAGCAATCCCAAACGGCAGTTTGCGGGCTGTGGTGGTGAGCACGTTAGCAAAATTCACAAAAATGCCCTGCGCGGTTTCCGGGCGCAGATACGCGAACGAGCCGCTATCGGCCACCGGCCCGATCTGGGTGCGGAACATCATGTTGAACGGGCGCGGCTCGGTGAGATCACGCGAACCGCAATTGGGACAAACGCCGTCGATATGGTCGGCGCGCCAGCGCATCTTACACACACGGCAATCAACTAGCGGATCGTTGAAGGTCTCTTCGTGACCAGAATACTTCCAGACCAACCGGTTCATCAAGATCGCGGCATCCAGACCCTCCATATCATCGCGCTCATAGACGTTGGTGCGCCACCAATCGGCGATGATATTATTTTTCAATTCAACCCCGAGCGGGCCGTAATCATACACCCCCTGCAACCCGCCATAAATCTCGCTGCTGGGGAAGATAAAGCCGCGACGCTTGGCCAGCGCCACAATCTGATCGAGTGATGTAGCCGGCACAGCGATTCCTCCTTCGCACACAATAAAAAAAACCGGGCGAACATGTCGCTCGGGGACGCATCACACCTGACGCGCGGTTCCACCCCGGTTAGCGGCGCTTGCCGCTCACCTCAACGCCAATTACGGCTCCCCGGCGCCGTTCCGCCATTCTGAGCCGCCGGGCTCGCACCGTCCCCGGCTCGCTGGACGCTCATCGCGACGTACTGCTATCAAAAAAGTGCGCAAACCTGCGCACGATTCTTTTCCTGCCCCGAAGCGTCTTGCAGACCGCATTCGTATCTGGCAGGCGTTACTTTCCCGACTACAAGAGAGACCGCCTCTCTTGCAGTGCCGCCGTTACCGGCCAAGCTCGCCACGGGTAGGGCAGTTACGGTTGCCAGCCGTTGCAGGTTGAGCGCAGCATTGAGGTCGCGGTCATGGTGTGCACCGCATTGCGGGCAATCCCAATCACGGTCGCTCAATGTCAGCGCGTCGTTTTTGTAACCACAGACCGAACACAGGCGGCTGCTCGGATACCAGCGATTGGCGACGATCATCCGGGTTCCGTAGCGTTTGGCCTTGTATTCGATCTGCGAGCGGAACATGCCAAAGCCCACATCACTGATGGCGCGGGCGAGTTTATCGTTCGCCAGCATCCCCTTGACGTGCAAATCCTCGATCACCACCGCTTGGTTTTCGCGGCAAAGCCGAGTTGTAAGCTTGTGGACAAAGTCTGTTCGGATATTGGCAATGCGAGCATGTAGTCTTGCCACTATCTGAGCTGATTTCCTGCAATTGTTCGAGAGCGTTAGTCGCATGCCTTTTGGCATGCGCTGCTTAGGCAGAAAACCAGCATGTATTTTCGCCGCTTCGACCTTACGGCTCAACCGCCTGCTGCGAATGCGCAACCTGCGCAAGGCTGATGTGAGCGGCTTCGGAGCTTGGATAGCCTCACCGCTGGAGAGCGTAGCTGCCGACTTGATGCCCAGATCAACGCCGACGGTGCCATGCGCCGTCCTTCTACGGTAAAACTGCGCATCAGGCACATCGACATGGATTGCGACATACCAACGATCCGCCGTGCGCGACACCGTCGCACCCAGGATTTTTCCCGAAAAGCGCAACGTTTCGGTCATCAATACGTCGCCGATCTTGGGCAAGCGGATGGTCTTGCCATCGAGCTTGAACTTGTCGTTCGCAACGTAGCAACTGTCACGGCAACGACCCTTCTTCTTGAACTGTGGGGCGTGCGCCGGTTTTCCTGCTTTGATGTCGGCGAAGAACCGATCCCATGCGTTTGCCAGATGAGCAAATGGTCGTGCATGGGCATCCCGATGGATGCCACGCAACCAAGGCTGACCGTTTTCATCGAGCCATTGTGGATCGCTGTATTTGATGGCGTTGAACTGCTTTTTCAGCGCCATCGCATTCGGCTTGAGGCCTGCCTCATATTGCTTGTTCCACTCAGCCAGCGCCCAGTTCCAGACGCGCCGTGCCGCACCGCAAGCGCGCTTGAAGTAGTCCACCTGCTCTGGTGTCGGGCAAAGGGCGATTTTGTGGGTCAGGTGCATGGCTTACTCATATTTCTCGTCAGGAGAACGTCAGACTACCACGCCAGTCTCGACGCATCCGACCCGACCGTCGACATCTTCTGGTCTTCAACGCCCTCAATGGCTGTTGCCACAGCAGAAGATATGCGTTCGTCATGTCGCGTGAATGCCTCTTTGGGAAGCACATCGCTGTTCAGCGGGAAATCTGATTCAATTCGATACGTCATGAGCTGCATCTTGGTTCAGCGCTTCGTTCAGGTGTTTCCGGTAGTTCCGCAATCCGGAAAGCCTAGACGAAAAGCAATGCACAATGGTCATCAGGTCTTGCACCATTTCCTGTTCTGGCGCGAGACGCTCTTGATTGAGCACCAGCACCTCGCATCCGTGGGATGGTGCGTCGTGCTCAAACCACTCGAAACCGAAGCGAGTACGCCGGTCACGGTGGGCAAGGATCAGGGTCTTCATTTCCCGCCGACCACGTTCGTCCATCAGCTTCAGAACCTTCTTACGCTTAACGGTGAGACCACCGCCTCCTTCCTCGATGAATTCGACATGTGCCAACCCCTTTGCTACCACAAACTCTTCCAGCACCTTGCGCTGATGTGCCAAGTCCGGCTTCGGTGCCGCACTTGATACACGGCAGGAAGCGACGATCCGCGTTGGCTCGGATACCGCCTGCCGCACGCCAATGAACTCACGCAACGGTGTCTCGGTGTAACGACGGCGATTGCTGCCTGTTCGTGCCACCGGAATCAACCGCCCTTCGCGTTCGCATCGCTGCAAGGTTTTGACCGAACAGCCCAGCAACTTCGCCGCCCTGCCTCTATTCATGGTGGTTTCCATAAACACAATGATACACTATTGCGCACTATATGCAATACTAGAGTCGAGCTCCCTAGCTTATACAACAAACATATCCTCTTTTGCCCACTTCGGCGCTGCCACTCGCGCCGCCGCTGCGAGGGCCATATAGCTGACCGGATCGGTGCCGGTTGGCACTTCCTTCGGAATCGCGCCACTGATCTTCTGGGTCTTGAAGACGGTGCCGGGGGCCAGATCAAAGAAGGGGAACTCTGGCTCGGTGCAGCCGGTGCAGGGCATACCGGCGCGAGTCTTCGACGACTGGCGATTCCAGAGGATGCGGTTGCAGGGCGAGCGGGTCATCGGGCCGCGGCAGCCAAACTCGTAGAAGAGACAGCCAGTGCGGGTGCCCTGCCCAAATTCGAGCGTCGATTGCTTGTACTCGAAGAACTGCACACGGGTGCAGCCGGTTTGGGTGAAGCTGGTAAAGAAGGTCTGTGGGCGTTGCAAATCATCGAGCGCGATGTCGGCAGCGCGGCCACTGGCGACGGCGACCAGAATCTGCGTCACCCAATCGGGGTGGGCAGGGCAGCCGGGGATGTTAATCACCGGCAAGCCAGCCTTCGAGCGCCAGTTGGGGCCAAGAAAGCCACCGAGTTCACGCTTGTGGAATTGGAGACCAGTAGACTGGCTGGGGTTGGGGGCCATCGCCGGGATGCCACCCCAGCAGGCGCAATCGCCGATTGCAACCACAATGCCGGCCTGTGCAGCCAACTCGCGTACCCATTCTTGCATCGGGCGATCGGCGAACATGTTGTAGCGGCCAGTGCCGTTTGGCGCCTGTATCACCGATCCTTCAAAGACAAAGATATCGAGCGGGCGCGCGCCGCTGGTGCAATCGTGGAAAATCCGCTTTGCGTTTTCGCCCAACTCCATCCCAAGCGACGGGTGCCAGAGAATCTCGATACCGAAATCGGTCACCAGATCGCAGGCGCTAGGCTCCTCGGCGTTGAGGAACGACATCGTGTTGCCGCTACAAGCGCCACCCTGTAGCCAAAGCAGTGTTGCCATTCAACCGTCTCCTTGTCATCACAACTACAACCCGGAACCAAAAGCTACATCGCGATGATAGTAAGAACCACAAACTTACTTATCCGACTATCAAAACCTTTGGTACGCTTTGCGCCTTTGCGTTAACCCCTTTGCGCCTCGAAACGCTCGCGAAGCCATACTAGCCACTCATCGAGACCACCTTCGTGACGGGCAGATGTCGCAATGATCGGCGCGAGCGGGTTAACAGCGCGAATATTCTCTTCGGCCATTGCGCGATCAAATCCCACCGGCTCAGCTAAATCCATCTTGGTCAACAACACTGCATCGGCAGTAGCGAAGGTTGAAGGGTACTTCAAAGGTTTATCTTCGCCCTCGGTTGTCGAAAGCAGCACGACTCGGGTTGCTTCACCGAGGTCATATCCTGATGGGCAAACCAGATTACCAACGTTCTCGATAAACAGTAGATCAAGCTCGTTCAAATCCCAACCTTCAAGGTGGCGCGCAACGATGTCTGCCTCAAGATGACACATATCACCGGTCTGAATTTGACGCACCAAACCGCCACTCCGGGCTAATCGGCGGGCGTCGTTATCGGTGGCGAGATCGCCAACCAGTGCCGCTACCCGGTATTCGGCCAGCAGCGCGCGCATCGTCGCTTCGAGCAGGCTGGTCTTGCCGGCGCCGGGGCTAGAGAGCAGGTTGACTACAAACACACCAGCGGCGTGAAAGCGGCTGCGCAGCTCGGCGGCGAGTTGGTCATTCTTGCTCAACACACCCTGTCGAATCTCGATCAACCGTTTGGCTTCGTAACTCATGGCGTCTCCAATGCCACTAATTCCAATTCGCGCCCGTGAACGATCTGGCCGGAGGGTTGGTTGCACTGCGGGCAACGAAACAAGCGCGGGTTCGGTAAGGTCACTTCGGTGTTGCAGGTGGGGCAAAAGACTGTTACTGGCACCTCTTCGATCATCAATTCGGCGTTGGCCAGAGGCGTGCCTTCGGCGGCGATGGCAAAACTGAAGCGCAGCGCATCGGCGACCACGCCGGCCAGTGCGCCTATTCGTAAATGAACGGCGCTGATCTCATCTGCGCCAGCTTCGGCAGCGGCGGCGCTGGCAATCTTCACGATGTTGTAGGCGATAGATAATTCGTGCATAGGTTTTGAATGTAAAGGCGCAACGTGCGCAAAGGACACAGCTTAAGCATAGCAGTACTCTTCCCGCCTTTGCGTTGGCGTCCTTAGCGTCTTGGCGCTCCTTCACTTCAACGAACTGCCAAAGCGGCGACCAAATTCGACGATCAGGCCAGCGGCGCGTTGTACATCGGGGTCGCGCAAAGCGCGGAGTAGCCCGAATAGACCGACGGGTTTTGGTGACTGGCGCAACGTCTCGCGGCTGGCAACGAAGGCGTCGCCGGCTTCGCCGACCAGTTTCACCGTGTCTGGGTGGAACACCCCCGAATCGAGTAGGGCATCGAATTCGGCAGAGGCAATGAACGGCTCGATCTTCTCAATCACCTCGATAAAGTTAGGGGCAACTGCCACAAGTCGCGGGAAGTACGGCAAGAAGGCGATAAAGGCATCTATCAGCTTATCAGGCGTGATCGCGCTATTGCTCAGCACAACACGCAATTCTTCGACCGAACTACGGATATTCTCGGTCAGCTCATCACCACGGGCAAGCAGGTGATCAAGTGCGCTCACAAGGAAGGCGAGTAACTCGCTCTGGCTGAGCAATCGGTCGAGTGCCGCGAGGGTTTGTGGTTTGCTAAGCGTGACGAGCAAGCGCTGAAAGGCCGGTTGGCTAGTGAGCGTTGCGAGTTGCTCAACCGTATCGGTCAACTGCGGCAACGTGCGCGCCAGCCGCACCAGTTGGCCGGCGATCTCGCCACTCTCCGCCGGCAGCGCCGCGCGCAACTCTTGCATACTAGCCGCCACATTATCGGCGATCACTTCACCGCGTTGCAAGAGACTATCAACTGCACCTGCTGAAAAAGCAAGCAATTCGGCGTGGTCGAGTAAGCGGTGAAGGGCAGCAGCCGTCTGCGGTTCGTTCAGCCGGTCGAGTAAGGCGGCGGCGTTCAGCGGACGGTCGGCATACGTGGCGGCGCCATTGCTGCTCATGGTGTTCCTCTTACAACAGTGATTGATGGCGAGTACCAACAATTGGTTGACGCTTAGAAGTCTGTACCTCCTTCGCGTCTCTGTTCCAGATTCAGCGCATCTTGGCGAGTGGCGGCATAGCCAATTTGTAGAGTGTAGAACGTGACTATTAGCACAAATTATAATCGTCGCGAACTGTTAACGTCAAGTAGCAGCTTCATAACCATAGGTTACGACAGCGGTGCATTTGTTCGTAGGTATGGTGTGCAAAACCATAAGTCAGCGTTGCATAGAGATGTTGGGATAATAGTCCATTCTGACTTCCTCTCCTTCCACGCTTTGCACCCTCGCGCCTTTGCGTTTATCATCCATCGTATGGAACCAGCAATGATCAATTATCAGCAGCGGCGCTGGCGGATCAGTGTGCGCGGCATCGTGCAAGGCGTCGGCTTCCGGCCCTTTGTGTTTGGCTTGGCTGAACGTTGGGGGCTGGCCGGTTTTGTGCGCAACGATAGCGCCGGCGTGACGATTGAAATCGAGGGTGAGGAGGGCTTGTTGCACGAGTTTGTAACGGCGCTGCAACGCGAAGCGCCGCCTCTCGCCCGCATCGAGCAGGTGAGCGTTGAGCCGCTGGCGTTATTGGGCGAGCGCGAGTTTGTGATCGCGGCCAGCCAAACGCAGGCCCAACGCCGCACGCTGATCGCGCCCGATACCGCTACCTGCGCCGATTGCCTGCGCGAGATTACCGATCCAACTGATCGCCGCTATCGCTATGCGTTTACCAACTGCACTAACTGCGGCCCGCGTTTTACCATCGTGCTCGATGTGCCCTACGACCGCGCCAACACGACGATGCGTAGCTTCCCGCTCTGCGCGCGGTGCCGAGCCGAGTACGAAGACCCGCGTGACCGCCGATTTCACGCTCAGCCAACGGCGTGTCCGGTGTGTGGGCCGCAGGTGCGGTTTTTCAGGGGTGCAAGCGGGGTAGAGATGGATTCGCATTCCGATCCGCTGATCGCGGCGGCGACCGCGCTTGCGCACGGTCAGATCGTGGCGATCAAGGGGTTGGGCGGCTACCATCTGGCCTGCGCCGCCGATGACGAGGCGGCGGTGCGCCGGTTGCGCCAGCGTAAGCAACGTGAGGCACGACCGTTGGCAGTGATGGCGTGTGATGTGGAAATGACCGCACGGCTCTGCGTGATCGATCCGCAATCACATGCCTTGCTGACGAGTCCGGCCCGCCCGATTGTGCTGATGCCGCGCCGGCCTGACGCGCCGGTTGCGCCGTCGGTTGCGCCGGGGATGCAGACGTTAGGGGTGATGTTGCCCTACACGCCGTTGCACTATCTTCTGTTGGCCGATTATGCTGCGGTCATTGGTTCGCAGCGGGTGGCGGCGATTGTGCTAACCAGCGGCAATCTGAGTGATGAGCCGATTGCGTATGAAGATGAGGATGCAGCGCAGCGGTTGGGTGCAATCGCTGATGCCTTCCTGACCCACAACCGCCCGATCCACATGCGCTGCGACGATAGTGTGGCGCGCGTAGCCGCCGGCGGGCCGCTCCTCATCCGTCGCTCGCGCGGGTATGCACCTACGCCGATCACGCTGGCTCACGAGCTGCCCTGCCCGATCCTCGCCTGCGGCGGCCATCTCAAGAACACCTTCGCTCTCGCTCGCGGGCGCGAGGTCTTTCTGAGTCATCACATTGGCGATCTCGAAAATCTGCCTACGCTGCGCTCGTTCCACGAGGGGATTGCTCACTTTCAACGGTTGTTTGAGATTGTGCCCGAGGTAGTGGCTTTCGATCTGCACCCCGGCTATCTAGCTACCCAAGCGGCACTCGCAATGCCAATTGAACGTAAGATTGGCGTGCAACATCACCACGCCCATATTGCCGCTGTGCTGGCCGAATACGGTCACACCGGGCCGGTAATCGGGATTGCCGCCGATGGCAGCGGCTATGGGCCGGACGGAACAGTGTGGGGGGGTGAGGTGCTGGTAGCGACCTGTGCCGAGTATGAGCGTGTCGGTCATCTTAGGCCGCTGACCTTGCCCGGTGGTGAGCAGGCGGTGCGCCAGCCGTGGCGGGTGGCAGCAGCGGCGCTGGCTCAGCTCTACGGCCCTGATTTCTGGCGACTTGCGCTACCGTTTACCCGGCAGCTCGATCAAGCGGCGTGGCAGGTGTTGGCCCGTATGATTGAACGGAGCCTCAATAGCCCGCGCACTTCAAGCCTTGGGCGGCTCTTCGACGCTGCCGCCGCACTGGCCGGCATGGGCCAGATTGCCCGTTACGAAGGCGAGCTGGCTATTCTCTTCGAGCAGATCGCCGATCCACAACAGCCGCCTTATCCAATGCCACTCCGCGAACCGGCCATTACTGGCGGGCCGTTTATACTTGACGGACTAGCGCTGCTGGCGGCGCTGGTTGATGATCTGCGGGCCGGGGTTGCACCGGCGGCAATCGCCGGTCGGGTGCATCACGGGGTTGCGCAGGCGCTCTTGGCGGCTTGCCGGCGGGTGCGCGATGAGCGCGGTCTCACGACTGTCGCCCTCAGCGGCGGCGTGTTGCAAAATGTCTTACTTCTGGAGACGCTGGCCGATGCGTTGCGCGCCGATGGCTTTACTGTACTGATCCCGCGCCTTGCCCCGCCGAACGATGGCGGCTTGGCGTTGGGGCAGGTGGCAGTGGCTGGGGCGCGGTTGAGGTGTGCGTGATGGAACATTGTCTCACTTCCGAACGAATCGCTGCCCATTTCTACACCGAACTGCAACCGTCTTACGTCAGCTTACACGCTCGCATACAGGGCATTGCATGTGAACACGAGCGGCGCTGGTATGCGACGGTGCTGCTGTCACGGCTGATTGTGCTCTGGTTCATCCAAACCCAAGGCTGGCTTGACCGCAACCCGGCGTATCTGCCTGAACAGCTAGCGTGGAGTCGTACCCACTTCGGCCCGGATCGTTATTACCGTGATGTGTTACGCGCGCTCTGGTTCGATGGGCTGGGCCGCGTGCGTGATGAGCGCGACGCAGCGACCAACCGTCTGCTCGGTGATGTTCCTTACCTTGGGAGCAACCTCTTTGTTCCGCATCCACTCGAAGTGCAGCATGGCGATACAATCACCATTCCAGACAGTGTGTTCGAGCAGCTTTTCACCTTTTTCAGTCAGTGGTGCTGGTATGTGCATGGCCGACCGGGGCGGCACGAACGCGAGATCGATCCTGAGATTGTGGGTTACGCACTCGAACAAGCCATCAACCAAAAGGAGCTAGGCGCCTATTATACACACGACGACGTTAGCGCCTACATTTGTCGCGCCACTATCATCCCGGCGCTGTTCGATAAGGCCGGGCTGTCGTTAGCACCGCTCGCCTTAGCGCAGAACATCCGCCGCTACATCTACCCAGCGATGCAGCAAGCCGTCCCCTTACCAACCGAAACTGACCGTGAACAAGCTGCGCGGCATTCCCAAGTAGCGGCCATTGTCGCGGCGGCAACCAGCGGCCAGCTTGTCACGATCAACGATGCGATCACCGCCAACCTTGACCTTACCGCGCTCATGGCCGATCTGATCTCGCAGCTCGATCCGCATCGCCTCTTGGCCCTCTTCACCGCACTCGTCGGCGATCCGCACGGCGGGTACCCTCCGCTCAGCGTGCTTGATCCAACGGTTGGCTCAGGCGCATTCTTGCTCGCCGCCCTGCGTGTACTGACACCGATCTACCATGCTGTGCTTGGACGGATAGCCACTATTCAACCAGATTGGCTCGCATCACACGAAATAGGCGCTGACGCTCATCGCAGCGACCAGATTATCAAATGGATTGTGGCACATAATCTGTACGGCGTTGATCTCATGCCAGAAGCGATTGAGGTCTGCAAATTGCGCCTCCTGCTTGTGCTTATTGCCGAATATGCTAACGTGGGCCTGCGCACACCGTTGCCCAACCTCGACCACACTATCCGGCTAGGTAACGCGCTGGTGGGAGAGGGAAACGGCTCTATCGAGGCGCACCCGTCGCCTGCTCAATATCACCACACCCAAACCTTCAATTGGCATGAGGCGTTCCCTACAATTCTTGCCAATGGCGGGTTTGACGTGATTGTCGGTAACCCGCCCTACCTTCCCTACCGTAACGTCAAACACAACTACCGCATTGTAGAGTATCAGACGGCAGGCAGCGGCAACCTCTACGCCTTTGTCATCGAACGCGCATTGCAGTTGCTTAAGCCGCACGGCAGATTTGGCATGATCGTCCCGATCGCGTCGGTCTCAACCGAGAGGATGCGGCCGCTGCAACAGCTCTACCGCAGCTATACTCAGTGGCATAGTCACTATGCAGTGCGACCGGGAAAGCTCTTTGCCGGTGTTGATATGAACCTCACCATCACGCTCTTACATCAGTCGGACGGTGAAGCGCGCGTGTACAGCACTACCTACCACCGTTGGTTCAATCGCCCACCGAGCGACCGACCGTTTCTCTTCGCCAAGCTGAGCTACTGCCGTTGGGATGGTATCACTACCCATGCCAACCCACTCCCCAAGATCGGCTCACCGATTGAGATTGCCATCCTGACCACTATGCATCAACACCGGAAAAAACTCAAAGACTTCATTGTCGAACACGGCACACCGATCTACTACCATTCTGGCGGTCGTTATTGGCGCAAAGCCTTGCCCGAAAAACTCTCATCCCACTATAAACCTATCACGGTACCCGTCCATCTGCGACCGATCGTATTCGCCTTGCTCAATAGCCAACTCTTTTACTGGTATTGGATTGTTAATTCCAACTGCATGGATGTTGTCGCTCGTGAAGTTTTGGAACTTCCGGTTTTTGATCTGAATCTGGTGGATGTGGAACCGTACTGCACCCTTGAACGCGAACTACTCGCGGTCTACGCGGCTCACCGCTGTCACCGCATCCGTCGTGGCGAGAGGATCAACACCGGTGAAATCAACTTCGACGCTAAACCGGCCAAACCGATCCTCGACCGGATCGACCGTCAGCTTGGTCGAGATTACGGTTTTAACGCCGAAGCAGTCGATTTTATTCTCAATTACGACATCAAATACCGAATGGGGCGAACGATCGATTAAGGTAAAGGGCACAAAGGAGGTAACCGCAGAGGCGCAAGGGGAACGTAATCATGCTCTGTATCTTTGCGGTCTTCGCGTCTTAGCGTTATGCCTCCTCTGCACAGCACTGCACGTGACGTTTTGTTCATCATGACAATGACAAAAATGTCATGAAATCGTTTATCGATCCCAACAATTCCTTAACACTGATTTCAAGGTTTACTGCTATCATTGCTACGCTTGATTATTCAACCATTGCGACGTGGTGTACCTTGTCTGCATCCCCTCGCAAACCCGCCGCATGGCCGTGTCGCTGCTGGGTAGTATGTTCGCCTGTCATTCAACGAGGTGCAGGGTATGCATGCTGCATTTGGCGGAATCCGCCGCTGGGTCGGGTTATTGCTCGTAATCGCGTTTGTGTTCGTACCGTTCGGGGTTGGGCTACCGGTCGTGCGCGCAGTAAGCGCCGATTTGGTCATTAGCCAAGTGTATGGCGGCGGTGGCAATAGTGGTGCGCCGTACACAAACGACTTTGTTGAACTCTTCAACCGTGGTACAACAACCGTCTCGCTGAGTGGGTTATCGATTCAATACGCCAGTGCCACCGGCACCGGCAATTTTGGCAACAATCCGGTCGTGCTTTTAAGCGGGTCGCTCGCTCCCGGCCAATACTATCTCGTACAATTGGCCGGTGGTGCGGCGGGCGCACCGCTGCCGACGCCCAATGCGACTGGTGCAATCAATGCAAGCGCGAGCGCTGGCAAGTTTGCGCTCGTCAATAGCACCAGCGGCCTTGCCTGCAACGGCGGTTCAACGCCGTGTACGCCGGCGCAGTTGGCGCTGATTATCGATCTAGTCGGTTACGGCAATGCGAACTTTTTTGAAGGTGCGCCTGCGCCAACGCTAAGCAATACCACGGCTGCGCTGCGCAACGGCAATGGTTGTGTCGAGACCGATAACAACGCGAGCGATTTCAGCGCCGGGCCACCCAATCCGCGCAATACCAGTAGTCCGGCCAATCCGTGTAGCGTGCCACCGCCTCCGCCGCCGATGACGGGCAATTGTCCCGATGTGCCGAATGTGAGCCTGATCAGCCAGATTCAGGGCACGATCGACATTTCGCCCTGTGTGAGTGAAGAGGTACTGGTTGAAGGCGTCGTGGTCGGTGACTTTGAAGGGCCATCACCCAATCTGCGCGGCTTTTACGTGCAAGAAGAGGTTGCCGATTGGGACGCTGACCCACTGACGTCAGAGGGTATCTTTGTCTTCAACGGCAACAACAATAACGTGAACCTCGGCGATCTGGTGCGGGTACGTGGCACAGTCAGCGAATTTCAGGGCCAAACCCAGATCAGCGCCACGCAGATCACCGTCGTCGGCACCGGTACCGTCGATCCCGTTGATGTAACGATGCCTTTCCCCAGCGCCGATTATCTCGAACGCTACGAGGGCATGCTGGTGCGCTTCCCGATGAAGTTGGTCGTTACTGAGCATTTCCAGCTTGGTCGGTTTGGGCAGGTGGTGATGTCAGCGGAAGCACGCCTCTACCAGCCGACCAGCCTTTACCCGCCGGGGCCGTTGGCAGCGGCAGTGCAAGCGGCTAACGACCTGAACCGGATCATTGTCGATGACAATCTCCAAAACCAGAACCCCGACCCGATCCTGTTTGGTCGCGGCGGTAATCCGCTCAGCGCGAGCAATACGCTACGCGGCGGTGATAGTGTGACCGGTCTCATCGGGGTGATGACCTATACGTGGTCGGGCAATGCGGCGAGCGGTAATGCCTACCGAGTACGGCCGGTCGGCGATCTAAGCGATCTGTGGCCGGGGGGTGGCGTGCCGGCTTTTGCCGCCGATAATCCGCGACCGACTGCACCTCCCAGCGTTGGCGGTAGCATCACCGTCGTCGGTATGAACCTCCTCAACTACTTCAATACCTTCAGCGGCTGCACCAATGGGCTGACCGGTAGTCCAACCGGTTGCCGCGGAGCCGAGAATGCTACTGAGTTTGCCCGCCAGACAAACAAGACTGTCGCGGCCATTGTTGCACTCAACCCTACTGTGCTAGGTGTGATAGAGATAGAGAATGACGGCTATGGCCCGAATAGCGCCATCGCCGATCTGGTCAACCGGCTCAATGCAGTGACTGCGCCGGGGACGTATGCGTTTATTGATGTGGACGCAGCAACCGGGCAGGTTGATGCGTTGGGGAACGATGCGATCAAGGTCGGTATCATCTACCAGCCAGCGCTAGTCACGCCGGTTGGCCAGACGGCGGCGCTCAACACGCCGGCATTTATCACCGGCGGCGACAGCGCACCACGCAATCGGGCGGCGCTGGCGCAAGCATTTGCCGAGAATGCCAGTGGCGCACGGTTTGTAGTCACGGTCAACCACTTCAAGAGCAAGGGCAGCGCCTGCGATACCCCTGATGCCGGTGATGGGCAAGGTAACTGCAACATCGTGCGCACCAATGCGGCCAACGAGCTGGCAGCATGGTTGGCAACTGACCCAACCGGGGTGAACGATCCAGACGTGTTGATCATCGGCGATCTCAACAGCTATGCCAAAGAGGATCCCATCCGGGCGCTGGAGGCGCAAGGCTACGAAAATGTGATCGAGCGCTTCGGCGGGCCAAATGCGTATTCGTATGTCTTCAACGGTCAGTGGGGCTATCTCGACTACGCACTGGCAAACGCCAGCCTGAGCGCCCAAGTGAGCGGTGTAGCTGAATGGCATATCAATGCCGATGAGCCGTCGGTCCTCGATTACAACACGAACTTCAAATCGGCCAACCAGATCAACACGCTCTATGCACCCGACTTTTACCGCACCTCGGATCACGATCCAGTGGTTGTTGGTCTCAACCTTGATGGTACACCGCCGGTCACGGCGGCTAGCATCAACGGCCCAACGAATCCGCTCTGCCCGGCCAACTGCTACGCTGGTAACGTCACAATCACGCTGAGTGCGACCGATGATCGGTCAGGTGTGGCTGCGATCACCTACCGCGTGAATGGTGGTACGTTCCAGCCCTACACCGATCCGTTCACGCTCAGCGGCGAGGGTACCTACACGGTCGAGTTCTTTGCCCGCGATGGAGCCGGGAATGTTGAACCAGTACAAACCGTTACAGTGGAGGTGCGTCCCTTTCCGGGTTCACCTACCCTTGATACGTTCGACCGGGCCAACGGTCGCTTGGGATCGAACTGGAGTGGCGCAACCCAGCTTGACCAGTACCGGATTGATGGCAATGCGGTGACAGTCGAGAAGGGCGGGCTTGCGTTGTGGCGGCCAACTATGTTTGGGCCAGATCAAGAAGCCTTCATGCGGTTGACGGCGATCGACCCGAATGGTCAGCACCACACGCTGGCCCTGAAGGTGCGCGGGAGTGGCGGACGGAATGGCGCGCTGTTGGTGAGTTACGATGCGGTCAACCAACACGTGGTCGTCGAGGCCTTCGTACCGGGACAGGGTTTCGTGACTGTTGCCACCTTTGCTGCAACTGTTGCTAACGGTGACACTCTCGGTGCGCGGGCACGGGCCGATGGCACCGTTGAGGTTTTTGTGCGCTGTGCACGGATCGGTGTGGCTGATACCCGACCTGCTGCCGGTAACCGTTACGTAGGCACTGGTGGCCGGATCGGCGTCTGGTTCTACAACAGCGGCGGCGCCGGATTTGATGACTTCGGCGGCGGCGATCTCGTGCCATAAGGTTGGAACAATATGGAGTGCGGCAGTCAAACTGCCGCATTCCACAACGCAATATAGCGGAACACAACATCTCGGTATGTAGTGCGGCAGTGCCACTAGCGAGAGAATAGAGACGGGATGTGAAAATGGCATGCGGCAGCTTGGCTGCCGCATGCCACATGAGCAACCGCCAAGATCCCATCATTTCATCATAGTAACTCTACCATCTCGCGCTCAACCACGCCAACAGTATCGGTCGGCGCAAAGCGGCGCACCACACGACCGTTACGGTCAATCAGAAACTTCGTGAAATTCCACTTGATGGCAGTGCTGCCGAACAACCCCGGCTGCTGCTCTTTGAGATAAGCAAAGAGCGGATGGGTGTCTGGCCCATTCACGTGGATCTTCGCAAAGAGCGGAAACGTTACTGCATAATTGCGGGCGCAAAAGGATTTGATCGTCGCTTCATCATCAGGTTCTTGATTGAAATCGTTGCTCGGAAACCCAAGCACTACCAACCCGCGCTCGCGATAGCGCCGGTAGAGCGATTCGAGATCACCGTATTGGGGGGTAAGACCGCAGTGGCTGGCAACATTGACGATCAACAATACTTTGCCGCGATAAACCGAAAGGGCGAGCAGATCACCGTCGCTAGTGTAGGCTGAGAATTCGTAGATGCTCATCAGCGATGGCTTTAAATATTTGAAATTTCAAAAATGGACCTTAAATAGTATGATCGGATTTCGCCGAATTGTCAACCCGTCATACCGGCGGGCAATGTGGTATGCTGATGGCAATCGGTACAGGCATCGCTCCCGCTGTCGAGGGTGATGGCTTCGCCGCCGGCGGCGGCTCGTGAGGATAAGTGATGAGCGACGAGGATTGATCCCGCAGCAATCTTTTCATGCAATAACAAACGAGAAATTCTGTACAGACAGCCTAAAAAACTCTTATCAATTTACTTAAATTTCGTATCGTAGGTGTATGACTGATATCAACGACAAACTTGCCCCAACTACCCTTGCCTCTACCCCCGACCAATCTCCGGCGGTGCCAGTGCGCTGGCTGCCGTGGCAGCGTTTGCGACAGAGCTTGGTCGCTGTCCCGTTTCGGGTGCGGTTGACGTTGCTCTACACCAGTCTCTTCTCACTTGCGCTGCTTGTGATTGGGATTGGTGTGCATTTTGCGGTGGCGCAAGCACTCTACTCCGGCGTCCAACGTGATCTCACGTCGGCGACCCAACAAGTGCGAGCAATCCTTAACGCAGTTGGGTTGCAAAGCATTCGCACCCCGAGTGGCCAGTTGCAACTCTTTCTCGATCGGGATTTCATTCAGCTTTTTACTAATCGCAATATCGGCGCACAATTTTTTCGGCCTGATGGTACGTTGGTGAGCAACACTCCGAATCTCGAACCATATATGCTGCCGTTGCCGCCGGAAGCGTTGCAATTAACCTCAACCGATACGAACGGGATCACCATTGTGCGCGATGTCAACGGCGTACCGGTCAAATCACTGATTACTCCGGTTGTCTTACGTGATGGGCAATTGCTCGGTTTCTTGCAAGTCTCCCGCCCGCTTGATGATGTAGCTGATACGTTGACGCTCTTGCAGCAAATTCTGCTTGGCGGCGGGATGATTGCCTTGATCGTAACGGGTATTGGAGCGATGTATCTGTCGAAGCGAGCGTTACGCCCAATTGAGCAGATCACTTTGACCGCGCAGAGCATTGTGCGGGCCGAGGATCTCGGTCGCCGGATTCCCGAACCGGCCCAACGCGATGAGCTTCACCAATTGACCGTGACAATTAACGAGTTGTTATCGCGTCTTGAACAGCTCTTTTCCACGCAGCAGCGGTTTGTGGCCGACGTTAGCCACGAGTTACGCACACCCTTGACGGTGATGCAGGGCAATCTCGAAGTGCTCGATCGTGGTGCCGGCGATGATCCGGCTTTGCTCAAAGAGGTGATCGGCGATATGCGGCGCGAAACAGCACGTTTAATCCGCATGGTGAATGATCTGTTGCTGCTCGCCCAAAGCGAGACGCATGTCGCGTTGCGCCACGAGCCGGTTGAGCTTGACACCTTGCTGCTTGAGGTGTTTCGCGAGCTGCGCCCGCTAGCCGGTCAGGTGCGGTTACGGATCGGCGCTGAGGATCAGATATTGGTCTATGGCGATCGTGATCGGATTAAGCAGGCGTTGTTGAATTTAGGGGTGAATGCGTTGCAATACACCCCACCGGGAGGGTTGGTGGTGTTAGGTCTCGAACGCTACGAGCAGTTTGCCTGTCTGAGCGTAGCCGATACCGGTGTTGGCATCAGCGAAGCTGAACTTACCCATATTTTTGACCGCTTCTACCGGGTTGATCGCTCGCGTTCGCGCCATAGCGGCGGGGCCGGGTTGGGGTTGTCGATCGTGAAGTGGGTCGCCGAAGCGCACGGTGGCTATGTGACAGTGGCGAGCGAAGTGGGGCGCGGCAGCACGTTCGCCATCTATTTGCCGTTGCCCGATCCGGTTGCGTTGTCTGGCGCAGAATAGAGTACAATAGGCGGCATGCGCACGCTTACGATTAGCGACGAAGTCGTCCCTGCTGTCTATAGTCTGAATATCAAACAACGCTTCGCTGATGTCCAACTCGTGCTGGCCTGCGGTGATCTACCGATCTACTATCTCGAGTTTGTGGTGACAATGCTCGGCCAGCCTTGCTTCTACGTCTGGGGTAATCACGACTCGCCAGAAGTGCAGGCTGATGGACAAGTTGTCAGTTATGCGCGCGGTGCACTCTGCGTGGAAGATCGGGTAGTCTACCATCAAGGACTGTTGATCGGCGGTTTGGGCGGTTCGATCCGCTACAAGCCCGATGGTCATCACCAATACACTGAAACGCAGATGATGCTGCGGGTATGGCAAATGGTGCCGCGCTTATTGCTCAACCGGCTGCGCTACGGTCGCTATCTCGACATCCTGCTCACCCATGCCCCTCCACTCGGTATTCACAACGGCCCCGATTATCCCCATCGCGGCTTTCGGGCATTGTTGTTCATGATGCAGTGGTTCCGTCCCCGCTACCTCATCCATGGTCACATCCATCTTTCCTACGGGTTTGGTCACACGACTGAAACGAAGTATGGAGATACGCTGGTCATCAATACGGCCGGCTATCGGGTACTCGATATTGTGGTGTGAAGTTGAGCAGGGTATCGTAGGGGTGATTGTCAGTATGCCTATCGAATACCCTCGCGAGCAGAGCGCACGGCGTAGGGCGGCATTTGTTCCATCCATTATATTATAGAGTGCGGAGTAAATGCCGCCCTACAGTTAGAGTAACTTATCTATCATATGGCGGCATAAATGCCGCCCTCCAATTAGGGCAACTTATTTCCGCAGGGTGGTGTTTACTCTGCCCCTCCCCCCTCTTCCCGCAGGGGGAGAGGGGAATGGTGTTTTTGGTAGGGCGTGGACACCGTAGGGATGGGTTTGCAATCCGTCCCTACCTTACCAAGACAGTTTTCTGAGCAACCTTCTATGTTGCAATCACATCCATCCCATGGTACGCTACCCGTGACAACGGCCGCCGACGCTGTCGGTCGATCACCTAATAGGGTTATCATGAGACCGAAAGGAGTGGCCAATGTCAGCCATTCAAGCGATCGTTCACGACGAATTCACCCGCATTCGCCGCGACCAGATGCTGCGCGAGCTGCTGGCGCTGATTACGCGCCGTCCCAACGAGCTGTTGCCGTTCGATGAGGTGCGAGCGCGGCTAAATGTCCGTGGCCAACACTACCTTGGTCATCAGACGGTGCCGCTCGATAAGATCATCGGCAGCGAGGGCCGGTACAGCGATTTCGACCGTCAGTTTGCGCCTCGACATAATGCTAATCGATTCCGCTGGATGAGCATCGATCGTGCTCATCACGAAGGAACACCGTTGCCGTCAGTCGAACTGTATAAATTGGGTGATATTTATTTTGTAAAAGACGGCCATCACCGTATCTCGGTGGCGCGCTTTCAAGGCCAGCGCGAGATTGACGCGATTGTCACCGAGCTGGTGGTTGATGTGCCGCTCGATCCCAATCTCAGCTTGCGCGATTTGCTCTTGAAAGAGGAGTATAGCGACTTTCTAGAGTGGACTGGTCTAGCCAATTTGCGCCCCGATCAGCGGATCGAGTTTAGCGAACCCGGTGGTTATCTCGATTTGGTGCGCCATATTAATGCCCATCGCTACTATCTGGGCCAAGAGTTGGGGCGGCCAATATCGCGCGAGGAGGCGGTGGCGAGTTGGTACGATAACGTCTACATGCCGGTGATTGAGGTTATCCGGGCGCAGAATGCGCTACGCTACTTCCCCGGTCGCACCGAGGCCGACCTCTACCGCTGGATCATGGATCACCGCTGGTATCTGCGTGAACGCAACGGCGGCGCCGATCCGGGGCCGTTGGTGGCAGCGTCGGATTATGTACGGCTTTTTGGCCGGCGCAGTTTGGCGGCGATTACCGATTGGCTGTTGGGTGCGTTGCGGGGGAAGGCTGCCGGTGCAATCTAAGCGATTAATCTCTCGCAGCCGCGGTTGCGCCGTTTCCGATAGGAAGCTATAATGCGCAGCGTGATTAGAACGCTTGCACGCCCAACCCTTTCGTTCCAACCAGCCTTGTTGTTGCCAGTGGCGTTGACGCTCATCGCCATTGGTTTGTTATGCTTCTCGCCTATTCGTACCTCACACGCTTGGCGCGTTGGTGAAGATCACGAGCCGGTGCTTGTTGGTTTTTATACCAACGAGCAGAATGAGACTGACCTTTTTCGTTGGTCGCAACCGCGGGCTGCATTATTTCTCTACGGCTATCGCGGCGTGCCGGCACTGGTCGAGTTGCGCTTGGCTGCGCCGCGCCAGCCGGGTGTTTCTCATGAACAGGTAACCTTTTCGTCTCAAGATGGGCCATTAGGCATTACGACAGTAGCACCGTATTGGCGGCGCTATCATTTCCTCGTTCCGACCAATCCTATTGGCGAGACCACCCTGCGCTGGGAAACTCAACCATACGTTGCGTTGCCTGATGTACGTGAGTTGGGCGTGGTATTAAGCAGTGTGAGTCAGGTACCCTTGGCTGATCGTCCCCCGCTCAGTGCTCAGACGATTACTTGGAGTATTCTGCCATTGCTGGCATGGATGGTAGGTATTGCTTGGCGTTGGCCACCTTATTGGCGCAATTGTGCTGCATGTTTAGCCCTGTTGCCGGCAGTTGGGTTAGCGTGGTGGCCGGTTACGGCTGAGTATTGGTTGCCAATGTTACCGTGGCCGTGGTGGCCAGTGGTTCCATTGCTGGTATTGGTGATGTGGCCTGTGCTTACTGGTGGTTGGTATTTGATGTGGCGTCCTGTTCATCTATGGGTTGCGTCTCGACCGTTAGTAGGCTGGAGTGGGCTGGCAATCGCCTTTGCGAGTATCCTAGTCTTACGCGCTGGCGCATCTGTATGGCTGTTCCTACCGCTTGCCATCGTCGGTGTCGGTGTGGCATGGCCGCTCTTCACCAATCAGGAGGATGTGTCTTCATGGCCGATTGGTAAGTTACTGGTTGTTATCACTGGTATTGCCTTAGCAACACGACTAGTAGGGCTCGAGCAAATGCCACTGGCGTTGTGGCGTGATGAAGCACGTCATGGGCTGCTCGCTTTGCAGATTTGGACAGAGCCAACCTTTCGTCCGATTTATGTGCCGGGTTTCGCCGATCTACCAGCGCTGCTCTTTTATCTGATGGCGCCGGTGGTGGGGATGCTGGGACCAAATATGTGGAGTGTGCGCCTAGTGAGCGCAGTTGCCGGCGCCTTGACACCGCTGGCACTCTACTGGTTTGCTGCGCCATTGATTGGCCGGCGAGCGGCAATGTTGGGTGCAGCCTTGCTGGCTTGGGCCTCGTGGTCATTAAGTATGAGCCGCTGGGCCTTCCCTGCCACGCTCGATCATCTGCTGGTGCTGACGGCGGCTGGATTACTGTGGCGTGGCCTTGATCCGGTGCGGCGCGGTTGGTGGTGGTACGTAGCCGGTGCAGCGGCGTTAGGGGGGCTGGCTGTTTATACCTATCACACCGGACGGCTTGCACCGGTGGCATTGATAGTCGTGGTGCTCATTCGGTTGGGCCGCGATCCAACACGCTGGCGGCTGGTCTGGTCGCGGTTGGTGCTGGCAGCGCTGTTGGGGGCACTCGTCATTGCACCCCTCGTCTGGTACATTCTCAATGACAGCACCGGTTTTAATCAGCGCGTTGGCATAGTCTCAATTTTCCAAGCGAGTGATCTTTACCGTCACCGTCCACTTGATTTTCTTGCCGAGAACATTGTTCGCTACGGCTTGATGTGGCACGTGCAGGGTGAAGCCAATGGTCGCCACCATTTGCCGCTGGTGCCGATGGTTGATCCGGTGGTTGGCCTGCTCTTGCTAATCGGCGTGGGCTTGGCGTGGCGCGCGCGGCGCACGTCGGCAGTTGTATTGCTGGCGCTGTGGCTGCTGTATTACCTGCCGGGCTTGTTGAGTTTCAACGCGCCGCATGCGATGCGCTCGCTCGGCACCCTCGCACCGGCCTGCGCGCTGGCCGGGTGGGGGCTGAGCCGGTTGGCAGCCGGTGCGCAGTGGCGGCACTGGTTAATCCCCGCCGCGCTGGCGGCAAGTTTGGCCGTGAACCTGTGGGTCTACTTCGGTCAGATGCCGCACGACCCACGAGTGTATGGCAAGTTTGATCGAGCCGAGACGGTGATGGCCCAGCTTGTGCGTCGCGCTGCTGCGCCTCATGATGCCGCTCAGACCGTGCCCGTCTATCTGCCGCGCGAGTGGGCGCTCAGCGATACTGTGCGGTTTCTGACAGCACATTTACCGCTAGAACAACGGCCACGAATTTGGCGCGGCACGCTTGATCCTGACAGCGATGCGCTGGTCATCTTGCCTGCTTTTGCCAATCCTGATGAAGTTGCTGCAGTCTTGAGCGCACTTGGCCCAACCGCCGTCGAGATTGTGCCAACCCCTACCATTCCCGCCAACGCCGAACCGCTGGTGCGCGTCTTTGCTCGCGGTGCGGCCGCCCGTGCTGTGATGAGGTCGCCATGAAAGCGGCGGTTGATCTGCGTGTTGCCCAAGCAACAGTGGCCCGGTTTGTGAACAATGGCTTGCTGACACCGTTTATCAGCCCGGAAGCTGCCGCTATCCACCTCGCTGGGGTGCAGGCCCAGATGTTGCCTGCCGCTGGGTTGGCGCTATGGAATCGCGTGCCGGCGTTCACGGCGGCTCAACTGGATCATCTGCTCTACCACGAACGTTCACTGGTGCGGTTGTGGGGCCAGCGTGGGACGTTGCATCTCTACGCGGCGACTGATTGGCCGCTGATTTACGCGGCGCAGGCGGGCCGCGCCACCTATTGGGAGCAAGAGGCGCTGCGCGATGGCTGGGATGCGGCAGAGTATGAGGCGTTTATCGAACGCGTTGCGCGCTGGTTGGCCGAGCACGAGACGATGGGGCGCAGCGATTTGCGCCGTCTCGTCCCCGAGATTGATGATCGCCATTTATCAGGCTGGGGCGGCATCTTTGCGATTCTCACGCGGCGTGGTCTAGCTTGTAACGCTGCACCAACTGGTGGTGAAGCCCGTATGGCTCACCGACTGCGCTGGCGGCCTGATCTTCGCTGGGATCCGCCGGCAACCGAGACGGCCAATGCCGAGTTGATGCGCCGCTATCTGGCTGCATTTGGGCCAGCAACGCTGGCCGATATGACTTGCTGGCGTGGGCGCACGCAGGCCGAGATCAAGCGTTGGTTGGCACTGTTGGGTGATGAGGTGGTGAAGATGACGGTTGCCGGTAAGCCGGCGTGGTGGTTACAGAGCCAACTGGATCGTCTGCATGAATTGCCGGAGCCGGCTGAATTGCCGCCGCATCTGCTTGGTCGGTTCGATCCACTCTTGCTCGCAACCCGCGATCGAAGTTGGTTGGTCGATGCGGTTGACTACAAACAGGTTTGGCGGCCAGCCGGTCACGTTGAGGCAACCATTCTCCTCGCGGGGCGAATTGCCGGAACATGGCGGTACGATTGGCGTGGAGCGGCGATGGTTGTGACGCTCCGTCCGTTCGCTCCTCTGCCGCCAGCGGTACGGACGCAGATCGAGATGTTGGCGGCTGCTGTTGCCGCCCATTTCGCCGCACCATTAAGGGAATGTGTATGGGTGTGATGAATGAGTGGCGTTTGTTACCGCCGGCGCAGGGCGATCCGGCCAGTGAATTAGCCGCCAGTGCCGCGATGCTGGCCGGGTTGGTCACAACGCAGCAACCGGCCATTCGCTGGTACGCAGCCGCTGCCAACCCAGCGCTGGTGATCGGTTCTGGTCAGAAATTGAGCGATATTGATCGAGCAGCATTGGCGCAAGCCGGTATCACGCTCCACCGGCGAGCGAGCGGCGGCACGGCTGTGCTTTTTGTGCCCGGTTTTTTGATGCAAGACATCGTACTCCCGGTGACACATCCACTTGCCCACCTCGACGTAAGCGAGTCGTACCGCTGGTTGGGTGAGGTGTGGCAAGCGACCTTGGCCCAGTTTGGCGTAGCAACAACCATGATCGAGATCGCTGCCGCCCGCGCTGACCGGGCGACACTCGATCCGCTGGTGGCGCGCGCGTGTTTTGGCGGCCAATCGCCTTATGAATTGCTGGTAGGCGGACGCAAACTGGTTGGCTTCGCTCAGATCCGCCGGCGCGAAGGGATGCTGTTTCAAGTTGGCCTCTACACCCATTGGCCGGGAGCGCAATTGGTGGCGCTGTTGGCTATCTCTGAGCCTGAACGCCGCCGCTTGACGGAGCGGCTGGCGGACCGCGTGACCGATTTGGCGTCTGTCTGCGCCAACCCGCCCGGTCTAGCATCCTTGGCTAACGCATTTGCCGCCGCGCTCCATCAGCGGTACGATGTAACTATCGCGCCCTCCGCTTGGACGGCAGCGGAATTGGCAGTGATGGCGGCGGCGCAGACCCGGTTTGCGCCGTTGGGCGGGTGAAGTGGGGAAGGATTTCCCGCTGAGGCCGTAGGTGCGCGGAAGTGGATCCCATCCTTTGCGCCCCTTTACGCGCTTCACGCCGTTGCGTTTGACGACTCTGCGGCTTTGCGAGCTTTGCGTCTTGGTATGTCTATGCGCTGCTTGACCATCGCGCTATCTCTGCTCGCCATCATCGCACTGACCGCCTGCGGTCAGCGCGATCCGGTTATCTCGGCATGGGCACCGGTTGGGCCACAGCCGACCATCTTGCCCAGCGTCACTCCTGACCGTCCACTTCCTGCCAGCACGCCGTTAGTGGCGGTGATGGAACCGGTGCGCCCGACTCCCACCCCGAGCTTGGTTGATATTGCCACCCACATTGACCTCTACTTGCGCGATCTGACCGAAAAAGGCCAATTCCGCGGGTCGGTGCTGGCAGCCACACAGGGGCGCATCTTGGTGGCGCGTGGCTATGGGCAGGCCAACGTCGAGCGCGATTTGCCCAATACGGCCCAGAGCCGCTTCCGCATCGCTTCGATCACCAAGCCGTTCACGGCGCTGGCGATTATGCAATTGCAAGTGGCGGGCAAACTTAACGTCAACGAATCGGTGTGCCGTTACCTGCCCGACTGCCCGCCGGTATGGCAACCGATCACGCTCCACCATCTGCTCACCCACACTGCCGGCATCCCCAACTACACCGACTTCCGCGACTTCGAGCAACTCGAACGCTCACCGGTCACACCCACCCAGCTCGTTGCTCGCTTTCGTAATCTACCGCTCGACTTCGCACCGGGCAGTGCCTTTCGCTACGGCAATTCCAACTACGTTGTGCTGGGGTTGGTGATCGAAGCGGTTAGCGGCCAATCCTACGCCGACTATATCCGCGCCAACATCTTCGTGCCAGCGGCCATGGCCGACAGCGGCTATGACAGCGGCGACGCCTCGGCCCTCAACGGTACGGTTGGCTATATCGGGCCGGGGGCGGAACGGGCCATCCCAATTGATACCAGCAATCTCTACAGTGCCGGCGGCCTCTACTCGTCCGTCGAAGACCTCTACCGATTTGTGACTGCGCTCAACAGTGGGCAGTTGCTACCTGCTACCGAACTGGCGCAGATGTATACACCAGTGCGCAACAACTACGGCTATGGCTGGAAGATCGAAGATCGCAACGGGCGCAGGGTGATCTACCACCCCGGCTTTATGTCAGGGGCTGTCACCCATCTCGCCTACTACCCCGACACGCAGAGCGTGGTGATCGTCCTGAGCAACATGGAACGCACCAATGCCGACGCGATTGCCGCGACCATCGGCGCGATGCTACCGTGAGGTAAGGCAACGGTCTCAAAGAGGTACATGCCCACGATCAGGCTGGATCCCGTGACGCAGCGGCGTTGTCTGGCCCACCTGTCGTGCCCCAGTCTGCAAAACCACCGGCAAGGGTTGGCTGGCTACCGCAGATACACTTCGAGCGTGCGGGGCGTAGATGTGACATTTCCGGCTAATAGGCATTGCCAGTGCATGATAGCCGGAAAAATGCTATATTTATTTGTCAATGGAATGGGTCTCATCAAGCCGAGCCATTGTCATCGCGAGCCGCCAAAGGTGACAAAGCAATCCCCCGCGAGAGCGGGAGATGGATTCTGAGCGATGGCTCATACGATAAAGAGAAAGGCGGTCTGCGGTGTATGAGACGCATGATTAATTAATTTTCGACTGCTCCAGTAGCGTTGGAACCGCTTTACAGCAGTCGTGTTCCAAACGAGTCTACGAGGGTCTCTTCCATATTTAGAGCACCGATCCGCCGATCGATATAGCGAAAGAAGAGACAGTTACTCTCGGTTTGTTTCCTTCGCCACGAATCCGTTTTCATCTCTGTTTTCATCTCCCTGATGCAAGAAGACAGATTGATCTCGCAGATTATGATGTTAATATTACCCTGCCGGCTCTTAATATGAGCGGTAAGGCATTGTTTACTAATACAGACTGGGTATAGCATAGGTTATTGACATTCCCGGCTCCTCATTTTGTTAGCAGAACCTAACCTCCCACACCGGCCCGAAAACCTTTACTAAGGGGTGAACTATGAATCGGCTTGCACGTTCAGTGGAGATACTCGTCGGTGTGATGATTGTGGTTGTGCTCTCCGTGATCCTGTTTGTGACCTTTGGTAATGCACCAGAAACTACTCAACTCTCGCCGATGGTAGAACCCTCGCCGGTAGCAGCAACGGCATATCCGGTTGTTGAGTCATTGCCTGCCAAACCATACCCATCACCACTTGAGCCTGCGCCCACGAGTGAATCGTCTTATCCACCGCTCGATGCGACACCAGTCGCACGACCGTCGCTCCCAGTGTGTGACTTTACTGAAAGCTCGCCGGATCCTGCCGGCATATCCGGCAAGATCATCGATCGCTTTGGCGCACCCCAACTGGTACAAGCGTCGGTCACTGGTATTAGGGGCTGGATTGATGATCAACATATGCTTGTTATGTACGAACAACACTCAGTTTCTGAGAACTCTCTTTTTAAGAACTCTTTCTATGAGTTAAATCTCGCAACCGGTGAAATGCGCACGTATGTAAACCAAGGTACAGGTATATTGAATCATCCAGTTTGGATTACCAGTACTCGCGCTATCGCATATTTCTCGACAACTATGATCGACACTGATGACAGCCAAATGGACCGTTTTCGGGCCGATCTCCTCGTTACCTTTGTCGATTCAGAGCAGACAATCCTAGTTGCCTCGGATGTTATCCCTACATTAGCGCTAGCGCCGGACAGCCAGCGGTTGTGGTACTTTTTGCGCACCGATCCGTTGCAGCCCTACATCTACGATGTACAACTGAATACCAGTCAACCGGCGCCATTTCACCTCTCATCATTCCTGTCTCCCAAACCTGATCTCGAATGGATTATACACAGCGACCCGCCGCTCTTTAAGCTGGCGTGGCATCCTGATGGGGTGCAATTACTTATCTATTCACAATACTGGACACTCTTGTTGAACCATCAAACTGGTCACGTATGTGAAGTTGAATTGATTGATAGCGAGAACTACAAACCTGAAATAATAAATCTACCGCCTTGGCCGGTTTCTGTCCAATGGAGTCCAGATGGGAACTATTTAGCAATCATGTTAACCACGCATTTTAGATTATCCACCCTTCATACTGATCTGATGGTGCTGAACTTCGCCACGAACGAGCGGTATACACTCAGTTTAGGCGACCTAGTGCCTCCGTATTACCAGCGACGAATTATCGATCTTACGTGGTCGCCGGATAGCCGTTACATTGCAGTATTAGCATTGGTCAATCGGCCTAACAGCTATGAGCCAGCCACCGGCTTGTTTGTAGTTGAGGCTGTAACTGGAGCATCAACACGCATCTTGCCCGATTACCTGTTCGGGCCAACATGGGGCGATCAGTTGGCATGGCACCCAACTAGCGAATGGCTAGCCGTAGCAGATTGGGACGGGTTGAGTCTGATACCGGTTTACCCGTAATATTGCTGTTTCCAGTGCGGTGTTTTCTGGTATCTTGGGGAAAAACTACTGTCATTGCGAATGGGAATAGAAGCAGCACTCCGCGCTGTCCCCGCGCCGCAAAGCAATCCCCCGCGAGAGCGGGAGATGGATTCTGAGCGATGGCTCCTGCTTGAGCAGGTGCTTGCTGCCGGCGCAGCGCGCCCGCGCAATGCCAAGCGAACACCGCCCCAGCGCATCCCCCCTCACAACTGTCCGGTCTCGCTCCAGTGCGCCAGTTGCTCCCGATAGGCCGGGTCAGCGTAGCGGGCCGGATGAAAGTCGGCAGCGTATGCCGGTAACGGCCCACCGACAATATGAGCGGCGAGCAGTTCGGCGGCCGCTACGGCGGCCATAATGCCGTAACCGGCCAGAGCACCAATAACGAACGCGCCTTCAAGCGGTAGCGGCCCGATCAGAGGCCGGTTTTCCGGTGTGCAGGTGTAGTAGCCGCCATCGAGGTAGGCACGGGGGAGGCGGTCACGATAGGCGCGCAAGCTAGGCAGCATCACCGTCATGCCGCGCAGCGCAATCTCAAAGAAGGTATCATCAAGCGGCACGGGAAAGTGCGCTGTTCGCGTATAGTGGTCGTGTGGATGATAATCCCACAGCAAGAGTACCTGCTGGCTATTGCCCTCGCCTTCGGGTCGGCAGTGTACACCTGCCGGTAGCGGGTTAGCTAGCCATGCCGTGGCCGGATCGGCCCGCAGCTCGTGTCGCTCTGCTTCATTCCAGTCAAGCTGAATTGGATCACTCCAAATCAGTAACGGCGCAGTTCGTGGCACAACACCAAGTGAGTCGCTAAAGGCGGCTTTGAGGTGGAGCTGGTTGTGTACTGGCAGCTCAATGCCAAGCAGGTCGCCGATTGCCGCGAGATGCGGGCCGGCAGCATTGACGAAACGCGGCGTAGCGATCAGTTGGGTACCGCCGGGAGTAGCCACTGCAACTCCGCTCACACGGCCGCCAGTTTGCGCTACTGCGGTTACTTGCCCGCGAATGAGCAACACCCCGGCGTTGCGGGCTTCTTCTAGCAGCAGCGCTCCTAGTTGTTGCGCGCTCAACCAGCCGCAGCGACGAGGATGCAGTACTGCTACTGTCGCTGGACTGAGGGCGGGGAAGTGTCGCCGAATAAGATCAGGGTCGAGCAAGAGATCGGCCCCATCCGGTGCATCCCGCCAGTCGTGACCGGTGTAGGGCTGGTAATCGGCATCGATTCGGTTGTGAATCCGCAGTGGACCGGCCCCGTTGCGTGCAATCATTGCTGCCTGTGTCTGCCACTGCTCGGCCCGTTGTCGATCAGCCGTTGCGTAGAGGTAACCGCGTCGGTTAAGCCGAATCCGATTCGCGCTCGCAAGTGCCAACGCTTCCAAGTGGTCAATGCTGCGGTTCATCAACGCTACCATCGCTGCATCGGGCCACCAGTTGCGGTAACATTCGGTTGATTTATCGCTGGTTAGCGCCAGCGGATCACCGGCTTCAACCAGCACCACTCTGCGCCACCCATGCGTAACCGCTAATTGATGGGCCAGCGCAACCCCGGCAATCCCCGCTCCACAGATGACAACGGTGGCTGTAGACGCCATATTCGCCTCACGATCATTACGCCACGATGCGGACACTAAGGCTATTGTAGCCGAAATAACGCAATGGCCTACCTGAGCATCTTCACCTAAACCGTGCCAATCCGTACCCTATTGCCTATTCCCCACTCCCTACTTCTCACCCCCTCGTTTGACTCACCTCTCTTTTGTTGGTATGATCGCTCTAAAGGGGTGAAATTGCCGGTTTCCTTCCCCCTTGTTTGCCTCAGGAGTTCCCTATGCCCGGTGATGACAAAACCGAATCGCGCAAAGTTGATCATATTCGGATTGTGCTAAACGAAGATGTCGCTGCCAAGGGTGTCGTCACCGGTTTCGCCGCTTACCGTCTGCCCCACCGCGCGTTGCCCGAACTCGATCTTAACGAGGTTGACACCCGCACTACGTTTCTTGGAAAGTCGATAGCTGCACCGTTGCTGATTAGCTCGATGACGGGTGGTACGTCCAGTGCCGAGCGGATTAATCTTGCTTTAGCCGAAGCTGCTGAGTATCTCGGCCTGCCGATGGGGGTCGGCTCGCAACGGGCCGCAGTGATGGATCCGCGCCTCGCCAGCACCTATCAGGTGCGTCGAGTTGCGCCGCGTGTTCCGTTGCTGGCCAATGTCGGCGCGGTGCAGCTCAACTATGGTTTTACCGTCGATCATTGCCGCCGCGCGGTTGAGATGATCGAGGCTGACGCGCTGATTTTGCATCTCAACCCGCTGCAAGAGGCCGTGCAACCCGAAGGCGATGTCAATTTCAAGGGATTGCTGAATAAGATCGAAGAGGTGTGCCACCGACTCGAAGTGCCGGTGATTGTCAAGGAAGTCGGCAATGGGATCGGCGCTGCCGACGCGATCCGGCTCTACGAGGTCGGCGTGCGGATTATCGATGTGGCCGGCGCCGGCGGCACCAGTTGGAGCGAGGTGGAACGCTTCCGCCAACCCAACGATACTGGCCGCCGGGTGGCCAGCGCGTTTGCCGATTGGGGCTTGCCGACGACCGAGTGTATACGTGAAGTGCGGGCGGCATTACCCGACGTGACGTTAATTGCGTCGGGCGGGATACGGAGTGGGGTTGATGTCGCGAAAGCGATCGCGCTTGGCGCCGATCTTGCCGGTACGGCCCGTCCGGCTCTGTTTGATGCGATTAATGAACGTGGCGCTGAGGCGGTGATCGAGGGGCTAAGTGCTTTTATTCGCGAGCTGCGGGTGGCGATGTTCTGTAGCGGCTGTGCGAACTTGCGCGCCTTGCGCAATCTGCGCCTCGGCGAACGCGGTTAGCCCGCATCGCACCAGTGTATGTTCGTTCATCACCTTACCTTGCGCGATTTCCGCAATTATCGGCGGCAAGATCTAGCTTTGCCGCCGGCAACGATCCTCTTGTACGGCCCCAACGCTGCCGGTAAGACGAGCCTGCTCGAAGCGATCTTTTACCTTGCTACAACTCGTTCGCCCCGTCTCAGCAGTGATCGCGAGTTGGTGCGATGGGAGGCAGTTGGTGAAGCAGGAACGCCACCTTTTGCTCGTATCGCTGCTGATGTCGAGCGTCGAGTCGGGGCGGTACAGCTCGAGGTGCTGGTGCAGCGTCGTACTGATGATGACGGTCAGTTGATCAATGGCGCTCAGAAACTGGTGCGGATCGATAAGCGACCGGCACGGGCAATTGATCTGATTGGTCAGTTGCGGGTGGTGCTGTTTATGCCGACCGACCTCATGCTAGTGGACGGTCCGCCCGCCGAACGGCGGCGCTACCTTGACATTACGCTCTCGCAGCTCGATCCGCACTATGTACGCACCTTGGCCCACTACCAAAAGCTGTTACTTCAGCGCAACAGCCTGCTGCGCGCGTGGCGCGAACAGCGCCGGTTGCCGCGCAATGTCAATACCGAATTAGCTTTTTGGGATCAGGAACTGGCCGCTGCCGGCGGCTATCTGTTGGCCGAGCGGTTGCGGGCCGTGGTTGAATTAGGCGCCTTGGCCGGCCCGCTCTATCGCGCGATCAGCGGTGGCGAGCACGAGGTGCAGATTGAGTATGCAGCAAGTGTCGATCTCGGCCAAGACCACGACGCCGGTAGCTTGGCTTATCGGCTACGACAAGCATTCGAGGCACAGCGCGCCGATGAATTGGCACGTGGTCAGACGCTCTGCGGGCCGCACCGCGATGACCTGATCTTCCGGGTGGCCGGGGTCGATCTGGGCCGATACGGCTCGCGCGGCCAGCAACGCGCGATTGCTCTGGCGCTCAAAATTGGCGAGGCCGAGTTGATGCGCCAGCGCGGCGGCGATGCACCGGTGTTGCTACTCGATGATGTGTTGAGTGAACTCGATGCCCAACGCCGCGCGCACCTGCTCGACCTTATCCAGCGTCCCGGCCAGCAGACGCTGCTCACCGCCACCGATCTCAGCGATTTCAGTGCCGATTTTCTGACTGCTGCCCGCCGCTTTCGCATCGAAGACGGTCAGGTCTTTGCCGGTTGAAGCCGCCCGTAGGCGCGGGTGAGGCTGCGTAATTGGTGCGCCAACTCCTCGCTTAATGCCGCTGCCGCACAGCGCCATGCCCAATTGCCGCCTAACCGGCCGGGGGTATTCATGCGCGCCTCTGAACCCAGTCGCAACACATCTTGTAGTGGCGTAATCGCGTAATTCGCAACCGACATCAACCCCAGCCGCATCAGATCCCACGCAATGTCAACCGTCTGCTCATCGCGGCCAAGGTAGGTTAGCACGGCGGCGCGGGTGTTGACATCGAGCGTTGCAAACCACCCCACACTCGTGTCGTTATCGTGCGTGCCGGTATAGACGACATAATTTGCGGTGTAGTTGTGCGGCAAGTACGGATTGGCTGCGTCATCGCCGAACGCAAACTGTAAGACCTTCATGCCGGGCAGGTCAAACGCGCACCGCAGCGCCTCAACTTCCGGCGTAATCAGGCCAAGGTCTTCGGCAATGATCGGCAGATCACCCAACTCAGCCTGTAATGTCTTGAACAAATCAGCCCCCGGCCCTTGCACCCAGCGGCCATCGACCGCCGTCGGCGCGCTGGCCGGTACTTCCCAGTAGGCTTCAAAGCCGCGGAAATGGTCAAGGCGCAGCACGTCATACAGCGTGAACGCCTGCCGCATCCGCGCTACCCACCAGCGGTAGCCGGTTTCAGCCATCTTATCCCAGCGATAGAGCGGATTACCCCACCGTTGGCCGGTGGCGCTGAAATAATCCGGTGGCACGCCGGCCACCACTGTCGGCATCCCGCTGCTATCGACAAAAAAGAGGTCGCGGTTGGCCCATACGTCAGCGCTATCATCGGCGACGAAGATCGGTGCATCGCCGATGATCAACACGCCGCGCTGATTGGCATACTCTTTCAAGGCCTGCCATTGGCGGAAGAAGAGAAACTGCACGTACTGGTGATATTCAATCGCGCCGGCCAACTCGCGGCGCATACACTCCAGCGCCGCCGGCTGCCGGTCGCGCAGTTCGGGTTGCCAGTCGTGCCAGCTTCCGCCGCCCTGCGCCTCTTTGATAGCCATGAATAAGGCGTAATCGGCCAACCATTCAGCATTCGCGGCGCAAAAGGCGGTATATGCTTGGTGGAACCGGGTGCCGTGCCCGCTGCGGAACCGCTCAAAGCTGCTGCGCAACAACGCTTGTTTGGCCGGGATAAGCGCGCCAAAATCCACCCGATCGCTCGGCAAGCTGCCGAGCGTCGCCCGCGCTTCGGCTGAAGTCAGCAAACCGTGATCGATCAGATCATCAATGTTAATCAATAACGGATTACCGGCAAAAGCCGAAAAACACTGATAAGGCGAATCTCCGTAACCGGTTGGACCGAGGGGTAACACCTGCCAGAGTGTTTGCCCTGCTGCCGCCAAAAAATCGACAAACCGGTACGCCATCGGTCCCAGATCGCCAATACCCCATGGGCCGGGGAGCGATGAGGGATGGAGCAAAATGCCGCTTGCGCGTGGCAGTTGCATAACGGTACCCCAATGCCTAAAGAACGAACTAGCCGGTATTGTAGCATACCGTTGCAGATGCAATCAATATCACCGGCTCCGCGGCAAGGGCGCGATGATCTTAAGGCAGGCGCGGTTTGGTTCACCGGTTGCCACCACGCGGAAAAAGCCTATCGTGCGCTGCCCGCTATCAACGCTGTCAAAGGTAATCGCCCAAGTGGCGGGAAGTGCATCGGCTGGTATGAGGTGACAGTAGGTCTCGGTAAAGCTGCCGCTCGTCAGATTAACCCGCTTAGCAACCGGCACCCTACTGCCGTCAGCTCGAAACGTAGTGAGGCTGACTTAGCGGTCGTGGCTGTAGCCGCTACCGCGCGCAGCAAGCGCGCTTCCGGCGGTGAGCGTGGTAGGATTGATGACCATCACCCCCATATTGCGCGGCAACGGTGGCGGGTTGGCGCGATTACTCGTCACATTACGGTCTAATAGCGTCACAACGATTTGTCTGGTCATACCGGCGATCTACATGTGCGCGCGCTCGAACCACTGGGTAAGGTAGCAGTTATTGCTGCCTTCAGCTACCTGCTCACGACTAACAGCGCTGATTGGCAACCCGAAGAATGCAATCCGCTCGGCATCAGTGTATTCACGTTCGTTGTCGAGGTTAAGACCATTGCTTTCCCAAAAATTCCGAAACTCGCCGCAGAGGGTGAAACCGGTCTCAGCAAAGAGCCGGCAATCCGGCGGTACGCTCGCCGGCGGCTTAGCTGGCAGGGTGAGGGTGCGGTTAAGCTGGGTGAGCCGTTCCCAGCCGGTCATTTGGAGTGTGATGTTGGCCGGATCGGTGTTGCCTAACGGCTGCTGCATCATGACGCGCTCGAAGGGTTGGGTCAAGACGGCGGTACCACCAACTGTCTCGCTCCGCGCCGACCCGGGTAGCCAAAGAGACGAAGGGCGTTCCCACTCTGCCACCGATCGCGTCGCGGTCGGTGCGCTGCCAAAAATCGGCAAAGGATGCGTCGACACACTCCGCAACGTCCTCGAAACAAATTGGACCGGCTGTATGTATAGAGTTGAGGGGGCGAGAAAGATGCACAGCAGGACCGCAAGAGGCAACAAGTGACTATTCATAAGCGGCCCTTTCCGGTTGAAGTCGTACCGCTAGTATAGCACAGGCTTAACGGTTCGCCTAAAGATGCCCGGCTGGCACTTCCCTTCCCCGCCCTCCCTGCGCAATTGACAGTCACTTCTATCTCGGCTATACTCGACCCGTAATCGGGCGCTCCAGATAGCGTCCTGATCGGCAATGCAGCCGGCAGGGAGCCCTCCCCGTCAGAGGTGCGAATCTGCGCAAAACCGTCTCGGCGCAGCGATGACCATTGTCGTCATCGGTTGCGCCGCTTCGTTGTTATGGTGCAAGGTTTGCAGATGCTACCAAGGAGACGACCGATGAGAAACCGTTCTGTTCGTTGGCTGGTGTTGGCCCTCACGCTGCTCAGCCTGATCCTGACGGCATGTGGCACGCAGCCAGCTGCCGAGCCAACCGCTACTCCGGCTGCGCCTGCCGAAGCGTTTACCTTCGGCATGGTGCTAGTGGGGCCGATCAATGATGGTGGTTGGAATCAGGCTCACTACGAAGGCGCCCAATATGTGGTCGAAAAAGTACCCGGCGTCAAGTTCATCTACATCGACAAGGTCAATCCTGCCGATCGTCCGAATGTGAAGGTTGAACAGGCGATCGAAGAACTGATTGGCCAAGGGGCGCGTTTGATCATCACCAACTCGGCTGAGTTTGCTGATGGCACGAATATCGCGGCGGCGGCGCATCCTGATGTGTTCTTTATCCACGCCTCCGGCGATAAGGTGCTGACCGGCGAAGCGCCGCCGAACGTGCGCAATCTGATGGGCCGCATGGAGTACGGCAAGATGATTGCCGGTTGCGCGGCTGCCTTGACTACCGAAGCCGGCAAGCTGGCCTACCTCGGTCCCTTGATCGACCCCGAAACTCGCCGCTTGGTCAACTCAACCTACCTCGGCGCGCGCTATTGCTGGGAAACCTACCGTGGCCGCCCAGCCAGCGAGCTAGCTTTTAAGGTGACGTGGATCGGTTTCTGGTTCAACATTCCCGGCGTGACCCTCGACCCGACTAAGGTGGCGAACGACTTCATCAATGAGGGGTACGATGTGATTCTCTCTGGCATTGACACTACCGAGGGGATTGTTGAAGCGAATAAGGCAACCCAAGCTGGCAAGCGGGTATTTGCCGTGCCTTACGATTTTAAGGGTGCGTGCGCGCAGGGTGAGGCAGTGTGTCTCGGTGTGCCTTACTTCAACTGGGGGCCTGACTACAAGCGGCTGGTGGAGCTGGCCCGCGCCGGCAAGTGGGAACCGGCATGGGAGTGGACGGGGCCGAATTGGAGCAATCTCAACGATCCTGACACCAGCATGATCGGTTTTGTCAAAGGCCCTGCCCTCAGCGCCGAGAATGCGGCCAAGCTTGATGAGTTTATCGCCAAGCTGGCCGACGGCAGCCTGAACCTGTTCACCGGTCCACTGTTTTATCAGGACGGCACCGTGTTCGTGCCGGAAGGGCAGGTTGCCGACGACAAGACGATTTGGTATACCCAGCAGTTGTTGGCCGGCATCGAGGGCCAAAGCGCACCGTAATCAATAAAATAATGTAGAGACGGACGTTCGTCCGTCTCTACATTCTTAATTTTTTATGGAATCATGCACATCGCGGTTGAACATCTGACCAAACGGTTTGGCTCGGTTTGCGCAAACGACCGGTTGACGGTTTCCTTTGCCGCCGGCCAAATCCACGGCGTGCTGGGCGAGAATGGCGCCGGCAAGAGCACGCTGATGAAGCTGTTGTCCGGCTACATTCAGCCTGACGAAGGGCGGATTGTGTTTAATGATATGCCCCGTCGTCTGCGCGGGCCGGGTGATGCGTTGGCTGCTGGCGTGGGAATGGTGCAGCAAGAGCCACTCGATATTCCGGCGTTTACCGTGCTGGAAAATCTGCTTTGCGCGGCCCCACCGGGGATATTTCGTTCGCGCCGTGCCGCACAGACGGCGCTGCTTGAGCTGGCCGGACGGTTGGGTTTTCCGGTTGATCCGGCGGCGCGGCTCGACCAGTTGACCATTGGACAGCGCCAACAAGTTGAGATTATGCGCCTGCTATTGTGCGGCGCGCAGGTACTCATCCTCGACGAACCAACGACTGGCATTACTGCCGCACAGGCGCGGGCTTTGTTTGCGGCGTTGCGCCAGATTGCCGCCGAAGGCCGCACCGTGCTGTTTGTGTCGCATAAGCTGGAAGAGGTAGCTGAGCTCTGCCATACCGTGACCGTTTTGCGCAACGGCCAAGTCGTGCCTCCCGGCCAGTTGCCTATGCCGCAACCCCAAGAGTATCTGCTGGTATTGATGTTTGGCGAGTCCGGCGCTGCGCCGCCGATCTATCGCCCCTTGCCGGCTATTGATGCGCCGCCAGTCTGGGAACTGCGCAATATTACCGTGCGCAGTGGGGCATTGCACTTGGTTGAGCTGAACCACCGCTTTCCTGCTGGGCGGATTATCGGCTTAGCCGGCCTCGATGGTAGCGGCCAGCAAGTCTTGTTGCGCCTGCTCGCCGGCCAGCAAGCGCCTGATCGCGGGCAGGTGTTGGTGAATGGACGTGATTTGACCGGCGCAGGAGCGCTTGCGTTTCGCCAAGCCGGGGTGGAATATCTGCCGGCTGACCGATTGCACGATGGCATGATTGGCGCGTTGTCGTTGGCCGATCACTTTGCGTTGCTCCAACGCGATGGGTTGTTGGTCGATCGCCGCCGCGCCGAAGAGCTAGCCCGGCAGGCGATTGCCGATTATCAGATCAAGGCAACGCCGGTGACACCGATTGCCTCACTCTCTGGCGGCAATCAGCAGCGAGCGATGCTCGCCCTCATTCCACCTACTGCGTGCGGCATTTTGGCCGAACAACCGACCCGTGGTCTTGATGTCGCCTCGGCGCGCGCGATCTGGAGCCGGTTGCAAGCGCGCCGTGATGATGGGTGTTGTATTATCTTCTCCTCGCCCGATCTCGATGAAATCATGGAATACAGCGACGAGGTAATCGTCTGTTTTGCCGGACGGATCGGGCCGCCGATACCGCGCGCATTGCTCTCGGCTAGCCGCTTGGCCGAGTTGATCGGCGGGGTTGGCTTTGATGCGCTGGTTAATGTGGCGCGATAATGGCGGTCACGGATAGTTGCCACGGATGGATGGGATGCGTACAGATCGGTTGAAATTAGTGGCCAGCCTCACTCGGCCCGTGTTAGCTTTGGTTGCCGCTTTTGCGCTCACCACGCTGGCCCTGCTCAGCACCGGTGTCTCGCCATTGGAGGCATACCGTCTCGTGCTGTTCGGCGCGTTCAGCACCCCGGTGCGGTTGAGCGATATGATTATGCTGGCCGCGCCGCTGTTGTTGTGCGCGGTAGGCTTGAGTATTACCTTTGCCGGCGGGCTGTACAATCTCGGCGTCGAGGGCCAGATGATCGCCGGCGCGATTGCGGCGATGGTGCCGTTGCGCCTCTGGCCAGATTGGCCGCCGCTCCTGCTTTGGCTGCTGTCTGGACTGAGCGGTGCTACCGGTGGCGTGGTGTGGGCCTTGCTGATCGGCGCTTTACGTCAGTATGCCAACGTCAGCGAGATCTTCGCCGGCTTGGGCATGAATTTTCTCGCCAGCGGACTGGCGCTCTATATGGTGCTGGGACCGTGGCGGCGGCAGACTTCGGCTTCGCTATCGGGCACCGATCTGTTGCCGCGCGATCTCTGGCTGCCGACGATCGACCGGCTGCGCTTGGCTCCCGCCGCGCCGTTGATCGCGTTGCTTGCATTAGCAGTCGTTTGGTGGGCATTGACCAAAACGCGCTGGGGGTTAGAGGTGCGCGCAGTTGGTCTCAATCCGGCGGCGGCTGGGAGGTTGGGCGTGGCTGCCGCGCGCCGGATGGCTGAAACGCTCGCAGCATGCGGCGCGTTGGCCGGTATTGCTGGGATGTTGCAGGTGGTGGCAGTGCATCACGCGTTGATCCCCAATATTTCGAGCGGGATTGGGTTGTTGGGATTGCTGGTGGCGTTGTTGGCGCGGGCCGATCCGCGCTGGCTATTGCCGATTGCGGTAGCATTTGCTTCCTTTACCGTTGGCAGTATTCAATTACCGTTGACGTTGGGGATCGATAGCGCAATTGCCGGGGTCTTACAGGGGGCGCTGGTGCTGTTTGCGTTGGTCGCTCGCGCGCGGGTGCGTTAGCCGTCACATCATCGTGAGTTTGCTATGGATCAACTCTGGATCGATCTCGCCGCTGTGCTGGCCGCTGCTGCGCCGCTGGTGATCGCCGCGATGGGTGAGACGCTCAGCGAGCGGGCTGGCGTGATTAACCTTTCGCTCGATGGGACGATGCTGTTAGCGGCGATGACTGGCTTTGCAGTGGCGTTGACCACCGGCAATCTGCTGTTGGGTTTTGCTGCGGCAGCGCTGGTCGGCGCAGCGATTGCTGCGGTGCTCGGCCTATTCAGCCTCACCCTCGGCCAATCACAGACCGCAGTTGGTTTTGTGTTGGCGCTGCTCTGCACCGATCTCTCGTCGTTTCTTGGCGCGCCCTTTGTGCGGGTGCCCGGCCCGGCGGTACCCTTTACGCCGATTCCCGCGCTGGCCGATGTGCCGGTGTTGGGGACGCTCTTTTTTCGTCACGACCCGGTGATCTACGCGAGTTTTCTGATCATTCCGGCTACGGCGTATCTGCTCTACGGTACCCGGCTTGGCTTGATTGTGCGTGCGCTCGGCGAGCGTCCGGCGGCGGTGTATGCCCGTGGCATTGATGTCATCCGCTGGCGTTACGCGATGCTGATCACCGGTGGCGCATTGGTTGGCATTGCCGGCGCCGCTTTTTCGCTCGATCTCAAGCAAGGCTGGAGCTATCGCCATACCTTCGGTGCCGGCTGGATTGTGCTGGCGATCGTGATCTTTGGCGGCTGGCGACCGTGGCGGGTTGCGTTGGGATGCTATCTCTTCGCTGTGCTCGAGATTGTCGCCACCCGCTCGCAGAGCGCATTACCGAACTTTCCTACCCAGATCATACAGGTTGCTCCATTTGTACTGATGATCTTTGTGCTGGCTTTGGTCAATTTGGCTTCATCACCGGCGGCAATGCGCCGGGCGGCAACGTTGCCGCAGATTTGGCAACGGCCGTTGCTCGGCGCGATTAACCGCCTGCGCGCCACCGCACCCGCCGCCCTCGGTCAGCCATTCGAACGGCCATAAAAGTACGGGCACAGCACCGCTGTGCCCTTTAGCACGGCTCTACGATAACAACGACCGGTACAGGGCTACCGTCTGTTGTGCAATGGCATCCCAACTGAACACCTGCTCGACCCGCCGCCGGCCCGCTTGGCCGAATCGTTCGCGCAGCGCGGGATCGGCCAGCAACCGGTTGATCGCCGCGGCTAATTCTGCCGAAAACGCTGCCGGATCGACCGGATCGAAACTGCCCGGTTTGAGGTTGGGATCAACTAGTAGACCGGTCTCTTCAGGCACGACGACCTCTTTGATCCCGCCCACCGCTGAAGCGACCACTGCCGTCTCGCAGGCCATCGCTTCCAGATTGATAATGCCAAACGGCTCGTACACGCTGGGGCAGCAGAAGACGGCGGCGTGCGAATAGAACTGGATCACGTCTTGGCGCGGTAGCATCTCACGAATCCAGATCACGCCGGGCCGCTGCGCGCTCACTGCCGCCACTCGATCTTCCATCTCGATGCCAATCTCTTTCGTGTCGGGAGCACCGGCACAGAGCACCACCTGCGCTGATGGATCGATCTGTGGAATGGCATTGACCAGATGGATAATTCCCTTTTGACGGGTAATCCGCCCGACAAACAACACAAAGGGCCGACTAGGATCAACTCCGTACCGTTCGAGCGCATCGGTCGCGCTCGTTTTACGGTATTCGTTCAGATCAATCCCGTTGTAGATGACATGTACGCGGGCCGGATCGATGTTAAACAGCCGCAGAATATCATTCCGCGTCTCTTGCGAGACGGCCACCACCGCGTTGGCCTGCTCGATTGCAGTGCGTTCGATCCACGAGCTGAGGTGGTAGGCGTTGCCCAATTGCTCAATCTTCCACGGTCGCAATGGTTCGAGCGAGTGAATCGTCAACACATACGGAATACCCCACAGCTTGCTGGCGAAGAGACCGGCCAGATCGGTGTACCACGTGTGGCAATGCACCACACTAGCATCGAGATTGTCTTTCGCCATCGCCAACGAGCGGGCCACCGCATCAACCGCACTGGCAAAACGCGGGTCTGTGTTCTGGCCCGCCTCTTCCCAACGCGGATAGCCGTGTACGGTCAGATTCGGATCATCAACCCGCTGATCGCCAAAACAACGTACTTCGACAGGTACAATCCGTGAGAGCGCTCGGCTCAGATATTCGACATGCACTCCGGCCCCGCCGTAGATGTACGGCGGGTATTCGTTGGTAAAGATCGCCACCCGGCGTAGTTCAGGCATAGTGAGCCTCTTGAACTAGTGCAACGGTGAACCAATACCTTCAGTATACATCCTTTTGTCGAGCGCAAATCAGACGAGATCGCGTATAATGCGCCGAAAAGAAGGGAAGATGATGATCGAGCTGTTCATTCGCGGTGTGCTGTTTGGGTTGACGATTGCAGCGCCGGTTGGCCCCATTGGCGTACTGTGCATTCGACGGACGATTGCTGATGGTCGAGTCGCCGGCTTTGTCAGCGGGTTGGGTGCAGCAACGGCTGATGCCCTCTATGGTTCGATCGCGGCGTTGGGGTTGCAGGCGCTCAGTCTGTGGTTACTCGGCATTAGTCCAATCCTACGTATGGTAGGTGGTGTGGTGTTGCTCTGGATCGGTCTGAGCACGATGCTGGCGCGACCGCAGCCGATCGTTGCCCAACCGGAACCGTCGCGCCGTGGACTCCTTGGTGCGTATGTGTCTACCCTCTGCTTGACCCTTACCAACCCGGCGACGATCTTGATTTTTACGGTGATCTTCGCTGGTCTCGGTCTGAGCACCGGCGCCGGCGGCTTGGCCGGATGGGCGTTGGTGGCAGGGGTTGCGCTTGGCTCTGCGCTCTGGTGGACGATCCTGAGCGGCGGGGTAGGTTTGGTGCGTGGACGTGTTACGCCACCGATGTTGCGGGTGATCAATGTGGTATCGGGAGTGGTGATTGGCGGGTTTGGGGTGGCAGCTTTGCTTGTCAAATAAGGGGGCACAGCAGTACTGTATTGTACACTTCGCATCATGCGGGGGGCGCAGCGCCGCTACACCCGGACGATGTAAGGTTGAGCATTATGTACGTTGTGATCGTAGCCAATGCGCCGGGGCTTGATCTATCGCCATACCGGCATCAGCTAGCGGCTGCCGAGCGGCTGATCGCTGCTGATGGTGGCGGAACGGCGCTCTTTGCCCACGGCTATACGCCGCATCTGCTGATCGGCGACCTTGATTCGATTACTCCTGAAGTATTAGCCGCCTATCAAGCGCAGGGGGTGGCGATTGAACGCCACCGTCCCGACAAAGACGAGACTGATTTAGAATTGGCATTACTAGCAGCGGTGAAGCTTGGAGCAAGCCAGATCGATATACTCGGCGCGCTCGGCGGGAGGTGGGATCAGTCGCTGGCCAATGTGTCGTTGTTAGGCATGGCTGAGCTGCGTGAGCGGCAGGTGCGGCTGATCGATCAGTCGCAACAAATTTGGCTCGTGCGTGACGAGAGTGTGATCCCCGGTGCAGTGGGCGATACCGTCTCGCTGCTGCCATTCGGCGGCGATGCACACGGCATCACCACCGAAGGCTTAGCGTACTCTTTGCGCAATGGTTCGTTGCTGCATGATCGGGCGCGCGGCGTGAGCAATGTCATCACGGCAACGCCGGCGCGGGTGCAGGTGCGCGATGGCAGCTTGCTGATCGTGTGGACAGCGCGCGCGCCGTGAGGATGCACGATTGGGCAGAGGGAAGGGGCCACACGGCGGTGTGGCCTCCTACACGACACGCACAAACTTGCGCCGGCCCACCTGCACCACTACATTCGCGCCGGGGTTGAGGGTCAGGGTATACCCTTCGACCCGCTCGCCATCGACCCGCACGCCGCCGCCGTCGATCAAGCGGCGCGCTTCGCTCTTGCTCGGTGCAAGGCCGGCGGCGACCAACACCTCAACGATGCCGGCAGGCGCTTTGATGGCAAAGTTCGGAATGTCTTCCGGCAGCTCACGTTCGACAAACTGACGGACGAAGGCCGCTTCGGCTGCCGCCGCCGCCGCTTGGTCGTGGAACTGGGCCACAATCTCGCGCGCCAGTCGCATCTTGAGATCGCGAGGATTGACCTGCCCGGCGGCCATTGCCATCTTCATCTCGTGAACCTCGGCCATCGGCACGTCAGTCAGCACTTCAAAGTAAAGGGGCAACACCTCGTCGCTCATTGACATAATACGACCGTACATCTCGGCAGGCGGCATGCGAATATCGACCGTATTGTTAAACGTCTTCGACATCTTGCGCCCGTCAGTACCGGGAATGAGCGGTACGAGGAAGACTTGCTGCGGTGTCATGCCCAACTGCGCCATCAGTTCGCGCCCGGCCAGAATGTTAAACTTTTGGTCGGTGCCGCCAAACTCGACATCGGCCTTGATGGCGACCGAATCGTAGGCTTGCAGCATCGGGTACATCAGTTCGAGAATCGTCAGCGGCGCGCCGGTCTCGTAGCGTTTGCGGAAGGTCTCGTGTGACAGCATTTGGGCCAGCGTGAAGCGTCCGGCCAAATCAAGCGCATGTTCCAGCGTAAATTGGCCAAACCACTCGCTCTGCCAGCGCACCTCGGTGCGTTGACGGTCAACCACCCGGAAAAACTGCTCCATGTAGGTCTCGGCGTTGGCGCGTACCTCAGCAGCCGACAAGCGGGTGCGCGTTTCATCGCGCCCGCTCGGATCACCAATCTGCGCCGTCCAGTCGCCGACGATCAGCACAACCTGATGGCCCAATTCTTGAAACGCGCGCAATTTACGCAGACCCACCGCGTGCCCGATATGCATATCGGGCTTCGTCGGATCGAACCCTTGTTTCAGGCGCAGCGGCGTCCCGCTTTGCAGGCGGGTGCGTAATTCGCTTTCGACAATGACTTCGGCAACGCCGCGACTCAGCAGTTCGGACACATCCATGCTCAACGCTCCCAATGGCAGCGACATTGCCCTGCAACGTCGCTACGAGGCAGATATACAACGATACGCGCTTCCAGTCGCTTCAAACGCCGTGCATGCTAACAGGCGAGCGGACTGGTGTCAAGCGCGTCATTCCGGATAGCTGGCTAATGCTGCCAATGCGGTTTGTAACTGATCGGAGAGGTCAAGTGGATTATTGCCCAACCATATGACGGCCACTGCGCCGGCGGCAGAAGCGGCCATAGCGGTAGCTTGATCGTGAACAAGTGCGATCAGCGAGGCGCTATGGTTGAGTTGTTGCCATAGGGAGAGGGAGGCCGCATCAATCACTTCAGCCACCACAAGACACGGATGCGGATGGTGCGCCAGCAAGCCTTGCGCCGCAACCTCAGTGTCGGCGATCAGCAACCGGTAGCCGCGCACATTCAGCGTGGCGACAATAGCAGCGCGCGCAACTTCATTCCGGCAAACAATCAGAGCATCCGGCGAATGACCGCCACGCCGATCGGTGAGCGGGCTAGTTGGGGTGTCGTCGCTCCGACGGTCAATCTTGTAACTGCTGCCAGAGACCTGCTTGGCCGCCCGTTTGAGTTCAGCCGCAACCCGGCTCATCTCATCAACATTGGCAAACGAACGCAGGTACGTCGTTACAACTGCAATTGACAGGCTAATAATGCCAAACTGACGTGGCACGCCATAGCGATCGGTCGCGAGCAGATACCCGCGCTGCAAGTCGGCTTCGTCGTAGAGGGAACGGATCCGCTCATCAAATACCCGAATGATGCGTTGACACAACGCTTCTGGGTCTGTGCCAAAATGGAGAATAACAAAATCATCGCCGCCAATGTGACCAAGGAAGTCACCGGGATCGATCTGCTCTTGCAAGACGCTGGCTAACAGATGGATCGCCCGATCACCGCGGGCAAACCCGTAGACATCGTTGAACGCTTTAAAATTGTCGAGATCGATATACATTAAGGCAAATGCGCCCTGCTGTTCGAGCTGGCGGCTGATCTCAGCCTGAATCGCGACATTGCCGGGCAGACCGGTCAGCGGATTACGGGTCGGCAATTGCGCTGCCCGGCGCAAGTGAGAGCGCACTCGAGCCAGCAACACTTCCCGATCGTACGGTTTGACGATATAATCGTCAGCACCGGTTTCCAACCCCTCTACCACACGCGCCGATTCGCCAACAGCAGTCAAGATCAGCATCGGCAGGTGGGCGGTGCGCGTGTCGTTACGCAACTGGCGAATCGCTTCCAGCCCATCCATCAAGGGCATGAGCAAGTCGGCGATGATCAGATCCGGCGGTTGCTCCTGCGCGCGCCGCACCAATTCGTCGCCGTTCCTGACAAGCTGCACATCATAGCCCTCGCTGGTCAGTATCTCTTGCAGAAGCATGCCTACATCCGATTCGTCTTCGGCGACGAGAATTCGGGCCGGTGCTGTCATGTCACGCTCCCACTAGATCACTCGAAAAAGCATCAACTGACAGATGTTTATATTATTAATTCCTCGTTCAGCGTTTATAGCATACCATACTCAGACGAGCGCCGTGAAGACCTTATTTTTGTGATGCATGCCTTATCTTGCGCTGAAAGGGCTTCTCAAGAACGAGATTTATGCTATAATATTAATCTTGCGTGGCGTATTTAATGCCACAACATGATTGTATTTGTGAAACGGAATACCATGACGACGTTTGCTGAGTTGGGCCTGAGCGATGCGCTGATCGCTACTTTGAGCGGGTTGGGCTATGACGAACCAACCCCTATTCAGGCACAGACCATTCCACTGCTTCTTGCCGGTCGCGATGTGATCGCTCAGGCCCAGACCGGCACCGGGAAGACGGCAGCGTTTGCGCTGCCCATAATTGAACGGGTTACGGATGACTTGACGGTGCAGGCATTGGTGCTTGCGCCGACGCGCGAGCTGGCCATACAGGTGGCTGAGGCGATCCATCGCTACGGCCGCCATCGGGCGCTGCGAGTGTTGCCGATTTACGGCGGCCAGCCGATCGAACGGCAATTGCGCGGGCTGGCGCAAGGGGTGCAAGTGGTAGTCGGTACGCCGGGCCGGGTGCTCGATCATCTCCGCCGTGGTTCGCTCCGCTTCGATCATTTGCGGATGGTCGTGCTCGACGAGGCTGACGAGATGCTCGATATGGGCTTCGCCGAGGAGTTAGAGGCAATCCTGCAACTGGTTCCCGCCGAGCGGCAGACGGCGCTCTTCTCGGCGACTTTGCCCCCCGCTGTGCAGAATCTGACCTTGCGTTATACGCGCCAGCCGGTGCGGGTAAGCATTGCTGGCGAGCAGTTGGCGGCGCCGCGTATTCGCCAGATCTACTACGAGGTGTTGGCCCGCGATAAGCTCGATGCACTGTGCCGGGTGCTCGACGCCGAGATGCCGCAGTTGGCGATTGTCTTCTGCCGCACCCGCCAAGAGGCCGACGATATTGGCGAACGGCTGCAAGGGCGCGGCTATGCCGCCGAGTCGCTCCACGGCGATCTGAGTCAAGCGGTGCGCGACCGGGTGATGCGCCGGTTTCGCGATGGTCAGCTCGATGTGCTGGTCGCTACCGATGTCGCTGCGCGTGGGCTTGACATCGCCGAAGTGAGCCATGTCATTAATTACGATGTGCCAACCGATCCCGAAAGTTACGTGCATCGGATTGGCCGCACCGGCCGGGCTGGGCGTGATGGAGTGGCGATTACCTTTATTACGCCGCGTGAGCGCCGGATGCTGCAAACGATTGAACGGGTGACCCGCACTCGGATCGAACGGCGTGCAATGCCGACACTGGCCGATGTGGCTGCCCGCCGTCGCGCCGCTCTCCGCGATCAGTTGCGCGAGGTGGTGGCAACCTCCGATCTTGACAGCTATACGGCGCTGGTTGATGAGCTGGCCGCCACCCACGATCTGCGCACCTTGGCTGCGGCTGCAATCAAATTGCTGCTCAACGAAGCTGAGACCGAGCAGGTTGATACGATTACGCGCTTAGACCCTGCGCCTGCCGAACGCGCCGGACGGGCCGAACGCGCGTCGCGGGCCAAGCGAGGCGATACCGCTGAGCGGTCTCACCGTAGTGAGACGGGAATGGCGCGCATTCAGATCAACCTTGGTCGTAATGATCAGGTGCGCCCTGCCGATATTGTCGGCGCGATTGCGAACGAGGCGGGTGTGCCCGGTCGCAGTATCGGCGCGATCGAGGTGCGCGCGCGTGTGAGCTTTGTCGAAGTTCCCCGCCGCACCGCCCGGCAAGTATTGCAGGCCCTTAACCGCACAAGCTTGCGCGGCCAGCGCATCCGCGCGACCTTGGCCGATGAAACGCCGGTCGCGGCATAGGGGTGGGGCAGGAGCGACGTAGGGGCGGCGTAGGGGCATAGCGACGCTATGCCTCTATGCCGTCCTTTTTCTAGTGTGGTATAGTACAAGAAACGTGTTATCCGCTTATCCGCCTACCCTAGTAAGGAGGAGCGCAGCCCATGAGCGATGATCCGCGCGACATGCTGCTGCGCCGCGTCGCTGCTGATAATGTCGCTTTTGTGAATTTGCAGTTCACCGATGTGTTGGGCATCGGCAAGACCGTAACCATCCCGGTTGAAGAATTGCCCGATGCCCTCGACCACGGTGTCTGGTTCGATGGCTCGTCGATCGAGGGGTTCGCCCGAATGGTCGAGAGCGATATGTATCTCGTGCCTGATCGCTCGACCTATGCCGTAGTGCCGTGGGATCGGCATGAAGGTATGATTACGGCGCGCTTGATCTGTTCGGTCTATACTCCCGACGGCAAACCATTCGCCGGTGATCCGCGCAATGTGTTGAGCCGGATGCTTGACCAAGCGGCGGCAGCCGGCTACCGCTTCATGGTAGCGCCGGAGCTTGAGTTTTTCTTGTTCAAGACCGATCCCAACGGGCGTATTCTAGAGCCGCACGATAAAGCGGGTTATTTTGATGTCTCAACCGATCTAGCAACCCATATCCGTCGCCAGATGGCTCGCACCTTGCAAGCGATGGGGATTACGGTCGAAGCGGTGCATCACGAAGTCGCCCCCGGCCAGCACGAGATCGACTTGCGGTATGCCGATGCGCTGCGTTCGGCAGATCATCTGGTGACGGCACGAGTGGCGCTCAAGGCGGTAGCGCAGCTCAACGGTCTGCACGCGACGTTTATGCCAAAACCGATGGCCAGCGTTAACGGTAGCGGCATGCATGTTCACCAGAGCCTACTGGATGTCGAGAGCGGTAAAAATCTCTTTGCCGATCCCGATGATCCCTACGGTTTGTCGCCGCTTGCCCGTCATTTCATTGCCGGCCTGCTGGCCCACGCTCGCGGGATGTGCGTCTTGCTCGCACCGCTGGTCAATTCCTACAAACGGCTTGTGCCCGGATTCGAGGCGCCGGTGCATATTTCGTGGGGCCGCACCAATCGCTCGGCATTGGTGCGCGTGCCGCGCATCACCTCCGGTCGCTATCAAGCGACTCGAATCGAGCTGCGTTGTCCTGATCCGGCCTGCAATCCTTACCTTGCATACGCAGCGATGCTGGCCGCCGGCCTCGATGGTATCAAGCGCAAGTTGCCGCTGCGCGACGCTGCCGAAGAAGATCTCTTCCACGTTGATCCGCGCGCGCGCGGGTTGGCGACATTGCCAACCTCGCTTGGCGCGGCGCTTGATGCCCTTCGCGAAGATGAGGTCATTCTCGAAGCGATTGGCCCCTCGGTCGCCGAGCGTTTCCTCGATGCCAAACAACAGGAGTGGGAGAGTTACCGTGCTTACGTGTCGCAATGGGAAATTGACCGGTACTTGGCTATTTTCTGATCGCGCATAACCGCAGCGGGTGAGCAATCACTTGCCCGCTGCAGTCGTAGGGTCTGTAGATTGGGCGAGGCCGTCAAAAAACGTGGTGATGATCAGATCGGCAATCGCCTCCCCCTGCTCGCCAATCCTCGCCTGCTCGGTGTGGAAGAAGGGGTAGAGCATACCCATCAACAACCACGTGGCTACATGGGGGTCAACCGGACGCAATTCACCGCGGTCGATGCCGGCCCGGATCATCGCCGTAATCGGCGCAATCAGACCGTTGGCGTAGCAGCGTTCGACACTGGTGCGCGCAGTTTCGCTTAGGCGCGGCAGATCGTGGTTGCTCAGCCGTACCAACGCGCGCTGGGCCGGCGCTTGGGCAAAGAGTCCACGCACGAGCGCCGTCAATTGCGATCGAGTATCTGGTTTGCATTCAGCAGTGGCGACGAGCGCTGCCATCTCATCGGCCCAATTGGTCAACACCGCCACCAGCAGGTCTTCTTTATCACGAAAGTGATGGTAGAGACCAGCTTTCGATAAGCCTGCCGCTTCGGCAATTTCACGCATAGCGATGCCTTCGTAGCCATACGTGACGATTAATCGCGCTGCTTCGTCAATAATCCGGTTGCGGATTTGCTCAGAGTTATGTTGCCGGTTCATAGAAGTTTATGGTTGGGCACAGCAGCGCTGTGCCCGTACAGCTCTTTATTAATGCGCATGGGCCAGTGCACTAGCACGCTCGGCAGCCCGGCTCTTGAGACCTAAGGCGGCCAAGGTAAGTAGGAGCATAACGATTCCGATTGAGAAGAATGCTAACCCGTATCCCCCTACCGCGCCGCCGCCAGCGGCTGCGATCAGACCGACCAACACCGCTCCTAAAAGTTGGCCGCTGCCCATCGTGACGGTTAGCAACCCTTGTGCCGCGGCCCGTTCGTTGGCCGGTACCTCATTTAACAGAATATACCGTAATGCCGCTCCAAGCAAGATCGCAAGCCCAATCCCCATCACGACCGAGGCAAGGTAGAAGGCGATGATGCTGGCCGGCCAGCCGCCGAGAATAATGAGTCCAATCCCACTAAAGACGACGCCAATGGTAACAACGATCCGCGAGCCGAATTGATCAAGCATCCGTCCCGATACTGGTGAACCAACCGCCATCGCTAACACCACCGGCAGGAGCATGAAACTGGCAGTGGAGCTGCTCACACCGTAAGCTGCGGTTACCAGCGCCGGCACGAAGACAATCGCCGACTCGGCGATGCCGGCCCCGATCGCTAATGCTGCCGTCAGCCAGATTTGGCGTGAACGGAAGATCGTTGGTTGCAGAATCGGTTCTGCTGCTCGCCGTTCAACCGCGATAAAGAGTGGCACAAACACAATGGCGATGATCAATGCGCCGATTGCCAGCCACGGCAATTCGCCTGCCCGCAATAACGCCGGATCGAGTTCGGTTAAGCCGTAAGCTAAACCGGTGAGCATGACCGCCAGCGTCGCCAACCCGGCCACGTCAAAGGGCGCAGTGGTGTCACGTGTCCGTCCCGGCAGCAGCTTAGCGCTGAAGGCGATGAGTATGGCTGCGATCGGTAAGTTGATTAAGAAGAGCCACTGCCAACCGAGCAGCAATAGCAAGCCGCCAAGGATCGGCCCAATGAGGAATGCGATCCCGAATACCGCACCGATCAGACCGAGCGCCGAACCGCGCCGTTCGGGCGGAAAGGTATCGCCGATCACTGCGCTAGCAACTGGAAAGATGCCGCCGGCGCTAAACCCTTGGACGAGACGCCCAACTAGCAGGATGGTAAAGGATGGCGCAAGCGCCACGAGGAGCGAACCAAGCGCAAAACCGCTCAGACTGGCAATGTACAGCGCTCGCCGGCCAAACCGGTCTGAGAGGGCAGCAATTGGCGGTGTGCCGATCAAGTTCCCCAATACATAGATCGAGAAGACCCACGACAATACCCGCTCATCGGCGCTAAAGACCGTTTGAATTGATGGCAAGGCCGGCCCAACGATGGCAATGTCGAGTGCTGCCATCAATACGCCGAAGAAGAGCAAACCGAGGATTTGGTTGCGTTGGCGTTCGTTTGCCATACGTGAACATACTCCTTTGTTCCACCTTTGTTCCATGAAAAGAACCGACCGACCGGTCGGTAAGTAGTATAGCATAGACGCCGCTCCTTGTCTACCGGCCGGCCGGTTGGGAAATCAAAGACCGTAGCTACGCACGGACGTGTGCATCGGTATCACCGATAATGACCCGTGCGTCTCTCCAACGACGATTGCGCCGGACGAGCCAATGGCCGGTGTGGTACAATCGGGCGAGGGTTCGTTACTGCACAATGGTTGGCCGATGCAAATCACACTCAACATCGAAGGCATTCACGCCGATACGCCACTGCCGTCGCTCTGGCGCGTGCGCCAGCGTTGGCAGACAACGCCGCTGGCCGATGTGGCGGCAGTGGTGCGCGCCGAGCTCGACCGGCTAGGACTAGCGGCGCAGCTTCGATCCGGTATGCGCGTTGCCGTCACTGCCGGTAGCCGCGGCATCGCCAACATTGTGCCAATAACCGCTGCTGCGGTGCGCTGGTTGCGCGACCACGGTGCTGAGCCGTTTGTCGTGCCGGCTATGGGCAGTCACGGTGGTGCGACGGCTGAGGGTCAAACGGCGCTGCTCGCCGCACTCGGCATGACCGAGCAATCTATCGGTTGCCCGATTCGGGCCACGATGGAGGTGGTTGAGTTAGGACGGATCGCCGATGGCACGCCGGTCTATATGGATCGTTTTGCCGCCGAAGCAGATGGCGTGTTGGTGATTAATCGCATCAAGCCCCATACCTCATTCAGAGCGCCAATTGAGAGCGGATTGGCCAAGATGTGCGCCGTTGGCTTAGGCAAGCGCCAAGGAGCCGAGATTGTCCATCGCACGGCGGTCTATGGTCTGAAAGAGCAACTTGTGCCGATGGCGCGCGTGGTGGTTGAGCGTGGCAAAGTGCTGGCTGGTCTGGCGATTCTCGAGGATGCACGCGATCAGACGGCGGCCATTGTCGCGCTCCCTCCCGCTGAGATTGGCGGTGCTGGCGAAGCGGCGCTGCTTGCGCGCAGCAAAGAGATGGTGGCGCGCTTGCCGTTCGACCGGCTGGATGTGCTGGTTGTTGACCGGATCGGGAAGAATATTAGTGGCACCGGCATGGATACCAACGTGATCGGGCGGTTGCCCATCCCCGGCGAACCGCCGCCGGAACGCCCTGTCATTCATGTGATCGTAGTGCTTGATCTAACCCCTGAAACGCACGGCAACGCCAACGGGATCGGGTTGGCCGATATTACCACCGCGCGTCTTGCCGCGAACATCGATTTTCATGCCACCTATGTTAATGTCTTGACTGCTGGGCTAGTCGGTCTGTGTAAAGGCAGCTTACCGATTACCTTGCCGACTGAGCGCGATGCGGTAGCGATGGCAATCAAGACGTGCGGCCAGCCTGATCCGGCGGCGGTACGGTTAGTGCGCATTCCTGATACATTACATTTGGAAGAGTTGCTGGTCAGCGCAGCTTTGCTACCGGAGGTCGCTGCCCATCCCGATCTCGACGTGCTTGGTCCCGTTGAATGGGTGCTTGATAGCGCCGAAGGATAGATTTGCAATGCCACACCATCTTCTCCACCATTGGGACGAACCGGCACTTGATGCGTGGGAACGGGCTGCACCGTTACCCGCCGATGATCCGCACGCGCGGATTGCGCTGATCAGTCCACCGCTCGCAGTGGCTGAGGCGGTTGCCATCATTCCGAGCTGGGCCGCCGATACCCCATCTGAGAGCTGGATCGAATTGCAACTACGCGTGCAGCAGGACAGTCAGTGGAGTGGTTGGTACCGCTTGGCGGCGTGGGACGATACCGGCGCGCGGCGTACCAGTTTTGACGCGCAACGGAATGAACGTGGTTTTGTCGCCATCGATACCTTGCAACTGGTGACGCCAGCGCAAGCAGTGCAGGCGCGGGTGTTGCTCTGTGGCTTGCCCGGCGCCGATATGCCTGCATTGAGCGATCTCTTTCTCTGTATCACCACGACCGAGTCGCCTGCCCCACCTTCCCAGCCGTCGGCCCGTTCAGCGATTGCGCTGCCACTCTTGCTCTGCCAGTACGACTATCCCGGCGGCGAAGGCTGGTGCAGCCCAACGGCGGTTCACATGGTGTTGGCCTATTGGCAGGCGCAATTGGCCGATCCGCGTCTTGCCCCCTTCGCCGATGGCGCGACGTTGCCTGATCTCACTGCGGCTGGCATCTTCGATCCGGGTTGGGAAGGCACCGGCAACTGGTCGTTCAATACGGCATTCGCGGCGCGCTTTGGCATGCGCGCTTACGTCACCCGTTTCGATACGCTCGAACAAATCGGGCGCTGGACCGCAGCCGGCGTGCCGGTGATTATCAGTTTGGCGTGGGAAGCGGGCCAGATCGACGATGCGCCGAGCCGCACCAGCGGTCATCTGACGGTGGTGCGCGGCTTTACCGATACGCACGCGCTGATCGCTGAACCAGCCGGGCGCGACCGGCTGCTGCGCGCGTACCCGCAAGACCAACTAGCGGCGGCGTGGCAGGCCAATTCGAGCGGGACGGTTTATCTGATCTATCCGCCCGATTGGCCGTATCCTGCACCCGGGCCTAACGATGCGTGGGTCTAGACCTCTTCACCATATGGGCATAGCGCCGTTATGCCCTTATGAGACGTTATGCATATTCTGATGCTCTCGCCCTATCCGCCGTATCCGCCGCGCGGCGGCGGTGCGTTGCGGATCTACCATCTGCTGCGCGGGTTAGCGGCTCGCCATACGGTCACACTGCTCTCTTTCGCCCCCGACGAAGCGGCGGCACAAGCGATGCAGCCGTTGCGCGATCTCGCCGATGTGCGGATCGTGATCGGGCCGCTGGCCCGCTCGTTGGGCCAGCGCGCACTGACGACATTGGTAAGCCCTTGGCCCGATATGGCGCTACGCAACGCGAGCACGGCCTATTCGGCCACCTTGGCTGAATTATTGGCGAATGAGCAATTTGAGGTAGTGCTAGCCGAGAGCATCGAAATGGCACCGTACCTGTTGCAGGCGCGCCATAGCGGCGCGCGTCTAGTGCTCGACGAATTTAACGCTGAGTACCTGCTCCAACGCCGCGCCGCGCTCAACGACCTACGTCGTGCGCCGCGTCCTAAAGCGATAATTGGCGGCGGCTACTCGTTGATCCAGTGGTTCAAGCTAGCTGCCTTCGAGCGGCACGTGTTGCAGACCATCGATCGCGCTCTGGTGGTTTCGGCGGAAGATGCCGCAGCATTGCGCCGGTTAGCGCCAAATGCCCAGTTGCACCTTGTTCCCAACGGCGTCGATTGCAGCCATTTCGCGCCGTTGGCTGCGCTGCCCACCAACGATCTCATCTTCATTGGCACGCTCGACTACCGACCCAACGTCGATGCCGTCCTTTGGTTTACCCATGAGGTGTTGCCGCGTATCCACCAGCACCATCCAGCTCTACGTTTGCGGCTCATCGGGCGCCGGCCCCATCCGAGCCTGATCGCGCTTCACGACAACCAGACTATCATCGTCACCGGTGAAGTCGCTGACACTCGTCCGGCGTTGGCTGGCGCTGCCGCAGTCGTCATCCCGATGCGGATTGGGGGTGGTTCGCGGTTGAAGTTGCTCGAAGCGCTGGCGATGGCCGCGCCGGTGGTGAGCACCACTATGGGGGCAGAGGGGATTCCCGGCTTACGTGATGGCGAACATCTGTTGCTAGCCGATACGCCAGAAACGATGGCAGTGGCGGTAAATCGGTTGGTCAACGACCGGCCCTTTGCGCAACGGCTTGGCCAAGCAGGCCGGGCCTTCGTCTGCGCCGGCTATGACTGGTCAAAGATCGTGCCGCAGCTCGAAGCAGCGTTACAGGCGTAGCATAGGAAAGGCGCTAAGCACGCAAAGGGCGCCAAGGGGGTAACGCAAAGGGCTAAAACGATCATGTGCGAAGAAGCGCGACGATATGGCGTTGGCATACAGCGCATCCTGCTCTTCGGTAGCCGTGTGCGCGGTGCGGCTCGCTATAGCGATGGGGATTTTTTGCTGATCGTGGATCAGCTAGCATCATCCTCGCCCTCTGTGGTGCAAAACCTTTAGTGAAACATAGCATCCGATATGTTTCACTAGCCTCAGCGATCCAAAAAAACACCCGTTATACTCCCGTCACCTGCGCCAGCAACCCCGCATCCGGCTCACAACCTTGTTTTTGGCACGCAGCAACATAGTTGCGCACCATGTCATCAATCGCCTTGGCAAACGCTGTCGGCTGCGCGAGGTAAAATGGGAGCAGCGTGTGCAACGCCTCCTCATAGGCCGGCAGCGCCTCTTCGATGCGATTCAGGGCTGTGAGGCGGTCACCCAGCAGATTAAGACTGATAGCCAGCTTGGGGCGGAAGGCGTCCGGCTGGGCCGCGGTCAGGTTGCGATAGAGATCGACCGCTTCTTCCGTTGCCGCCAGCGCCTCCGCGTACCGCCCGACCGCCGCCAGATGCGCACCGAGGGGCGACAGGCTCCCAGCGAGGTCAGGGCGGAAGGCGTCCGGCTGGGCCGCGGCAAGGTTGCGCCGGATGTCGACCGCTTCTTCCGTTGCCGCCAGCGCCTCCGCGTACCGCCCGACCGTCGCCAGACGATTGCCGAGGTTCGACAGGCTCGCAGCGAGGGTAGGGCGGAAGGCGTCCGGCTGGGCCGCGGTCAGGTTGCGATAGAGATCGACCGCTTCG